>JAJYSO010000209.1 GCA_021793535.1 Bacteroidota bacterium
AGAATTGAAAGTTTAAAACAGATTTTAATCATGAAGTTTACATTTCTTTGGGTGAGCAGCTTATTTCTATTGAGCCTTTTTGCTTGCGTTCCTGCCAAGCAACTTAATGATTTACAAAATGAGTTTAAGGATTTACAGGAAGAAAATGAGCGTTTGTCTTATGATTTAGAGCGAAATAAAAATCAATTGGCTGAAAGTAAAGAAGCCTTAGAAAAGTTTACCAAGGACAAAGAGGACTTTGAGTACGCACTTCAACGCAGTGTTCAAGAGCGCGATTTGTTACAAGAAAAATACGATAATCTCTCCTCTTCATATGAGGCCTTGGAGAAAACGAGCTCCTCTGCTTTGCAAGAAAACGCCCAGAAGAATAGAGTTTTGTTACGTGAAATAGAGGAGAAACAGGAGGAATTATCTTCAGAAAGAACGCGCTTAGAGGCCTTACAAAAGAAACTGGAAGACGCTGAACGAGACTTAAATATGAGGAGTCAGCGGATCGATGAATTGGAAGAGGTTATTGCCGCTCAAAAGAAACAGATGACAGATTTAAAGGACAAGATATCAGCAGCTTTAACCAATTTTGAGGGCAAGGGACTAGAGGTTTATCAAAAAGATGGGAAAGTATACGTCTCCATGGAGAATAAGTTGCTCTTTAGTTCGGGGAGTTGGAAAGTCAATGAAAGGGGGGCAGAGGCCGTCGCGGAGTTGGCCAAAGTTCTGGCAGAAAATCCAGATATTAACGTGTTGATCGAAGGACATACGGATACCGATCCCTATAATGGAAGTGGTGTGATTCAAAACAATTGGGATTTATCAACCAAAAGAGCAACAGCCGTTGTGCAGATTCTCTTGCAAAACAAACAAATACACCCTAAGAATATAACGGCAGCAGGGCGGGGTGAGTTTGCTCCTGTGGCTGATAATACGACTCCGGAAGGAAAAGCCAAGAACAGACGTATTGAGGTAATCCTCACTCCAAAATTGGAACAATTATCAACACTATTGGACCACAATTAAATTAGAAATTTCGGGCCTTTAAACACGCCTGTTTATGTTTTTCTGGTGTAAAGGAGGGCCGTATGGATTTCTTTTTTATTTTACCAAAAAAGCCATTCGTCTGCAAGTGCTTAGAATGGCTCTATGGAGGAGTTGACACTAGGCTTTAGTCGAGAAGGTTATATCTCTCTTGAAACGTCCTTATCTCCTCTACCGGAGAGGTTGATAATGGCTAGTTTTCCGGTACCCTTTAGTTTTTTAATGGCCAGTGCCACAGCATGACTGGATTCGATGGCAGGCTGTATTCCTTCCAATCTTGTCAGTAATTTGTAGGCTGACTTTGCTTCTTCATCTGTAATGGGTTCGTATTGGGCACGTTGCGTATCTTTAAGAAAAGCATGTTGTGGACTGATCCCTGGATAGTCAAGCCCCGCGGCAATGGATTCAGAGGCAATGGGGTTTCCTTGATCATCCACTAAACAGTAGGAGTATGTCCCTTGAAAAACAGCGGGTTTTCCATAAGATAACGTGGCAGCAGTGTGTTGAGGAGTATTCTTTCCTCCGCCTTCTGCACCGATAAGGCGAACCTCTTTATCCGGAATAAAAGCACTGAACATTCCAATAGCATTCGAACCACCTCCTATACAAGCGATGACGACTTCCGGAAGGCGGCCTTCTGCGTTCAGAATTTGCTGACGCGCTTCTGCTCCGATCACACTTTGAAAATAACCTACTATTTTAGGATAAGGATGTGGCCCCACTTGAGATCCTAATAGATAAAATACATCGGGGTGTTCAATATAATAGCCCAAAGCGGCATCTACTGCATCTTTCAGCGTGGCCCTTCCTGCGGTCGTCGTGACGACTTTTGCTCCGAGTAACTCCATTCGCTTTACGTTTAAGGCTTGGCGTTCGGCATCGATTGCACCCATAAAGATTTTACACGGAATACCGTATAATGCAGCTGCTGTTGCTGTGGCTACTCCATGCTGCCCAGCACCTGTCTCTGCAATGATTTCTTTGGCACCCATACGCTTGGCCAATAGTATTTGGCCAATAGCATTATTGATTTTGTGGGCCCCCGTATGGTTGAGGTCTTCTCTTTTTAAATAAAGTGTTGCTCCGATCTCACGACTGAGATTTTCAGCTTTAAAAAGAGGAGAAGGGCGCCCTACATACGTTATCAGATCTCTGATGAGTTCGTCTTTGAAATCTTGCTTTTGAACTTCTTTATCAAAAAAATCAGCTAAGAATTTAAGTTTTTCCGCCAAAACTTCCGGCACGTAGCTTCCGCCGAAGTTTCCATAGGTACCCTCTGTTTCCAGCATTTCTTCTAGGGGACCTACCGTGATGTTCGAGTATAAATTTGACATGTTGTAAAGTTAAGGTGTACAAGTTAAAAGGGCGTGTACGCGATACGCCCTATTGAATACGTTTAAAAATTGAAATAATATTTTTATTTGCCCCCAAATTACTAAAATATTTGTAAGACTTACCCTAGAAGAAAAGATTAAATCTGGCGTAAATTGAGCTTTAAAGGAAATTATCCAAATCGGGGGTTAACGATTGATGAGGTTTTGGGGATTCCCTTTGGTGGACGGGTTAAAAGCCCTTGCAGCGTTATTTTTTTTGGTTTTGAGGCAGTAATAGGCGTTTGATTTCACTTAATTTCATCAGGGCTTCGACGGGTGTTAAGGTGTCAATATCCAAATGAAGAATTTCATCTTTTATTTCTTCTAGTAGGGGATCGTCAAGGTTAAAAAAACTGAGCTGAGCACCTTGTAAGGTTGCCTCCTGTAGTTTTTGATCGGATTGAGTTTCGTTGTGGGAAGCTTCTAATTTTTTTAGAATTTTATTGGCACGATTTAGAACAAACTGAGGCATTCCTGCCATTTTAGCAACGTGGATTCCAAAACTGTGTTCACTTCCCCCTGGGATCAGCTTACGCATGAACAAGACTTTATTTTGTAGCTCTTTTACCGAAACATTATAATTTTTGATACGGGAAAAGCTTTGCTCCATTTGGTTGAGCTCGTGGTAATGGGTGGCAAAAAGTGTTTTTGGCCTTGCAGGGTGTTCGTGAAGGAATTCGCTAATGGCCCAAGCGATGGAGATTCCGTCATATGTGCTGGTACCCCTTCCGATTTCATCCAGCAATACAAGGCTGCGATCGGAAATGTTGTTAAGTATACTAGCGGTTTCGTTCATTTCCACCATGAAAGTGGATTCTCCTAAACTGATATTGTCGCTTGCACCTACTCTTGTGAAAATTTTGTCCACGATGCCGATTTCCGCCTTTTCGGCAGGAACAAAACTCCCCATTTGCGCCAGAAGGACAATCAATGCAGTTTGGCGCAGTAATGCGGATTTACCACTCATATTCGGACCGGTAATCATGATGATTTGCTGTGTCTCGCGGTCCAGAAAAACGTCATTGGCAATGTATTTCTCTCCTACCGGGAGCTGTTTTTCGATTACCGGATGCCGACCTTGGACAATATTTAGGCTAAAATCTTCGGTTAAGAGGGGAGGGTGATAATTTTCTTCTTGTGCCAATTGTGCAAATCCACACAGGCAATCCAGTTGAGCAATGTGAGCAGCGTTTTGTTGTACAGGTTGGATAAAATCTTTCAGTTGGGAAAGGAGCGCCAGGTAGAGCTCTTCTTCTAAGATCTGAATCTTTTCTTCGGCCCCGAGTATTTTTGCCTCATAAGTCTTCAGCTCTTCGGTGATGTATCGCTCAGAGCTGACCAGGGTTTGCTTTCGTGTCCAGTTTTCAGGGACTTTATTTTTATGGGTGTTTCGAACCTCAATATAGTAGCCAAAAACATTGTTATTGCCAATTTTCAAGCTGGTAATACCGGTTCGAGCTACTTCTCGTTCTAGCATTTTGTCCAAGTAATCCTTGCTTGTAAAGGCCAGTGCTCTGAGTTCATCCAATTCTTTGGAAAAGCCCTTGGCAATGGTATTTCCTTTGTTGATGTTGACCGGGGGTTCAGGTTGCAAGGTCTCCGCTATTTTTTGACGCAGTGTATCACAAGGTAGGAGATTGTTTGCGATGTGTTTTAGAGCAGGGCATGGAGCCTCTTCTAGGCGATCTTTGATGGGAATAGTGGCATCTAGAGAAGACTTGAGTTGGACGACTTCACGTGGATTTATTTTTTGCGTGGCTACTTTGGATATCAACCGTTCTAAATCACTTATTTTTTTAATATGATCTTGGATCTCTCCCAGTAAAGTAGGGTGTTTTATAAAATAGGCGACGCTTTCTTGCCTAGCTCGAACTTTTGTTAGGTTCTTCAAGGGAAAAGCTAACCAACGTTTGAGCAAACGTCCACCCATGGACGAGAGCGTTTTGTCGATAATTTCCAGTAGTGTGACGGCTTGTGGGTTATGGGAATGGTAAAGCTCTAGATTTTGGACGGTAAACCGATCCATCCAGACATAATCTTCCTCTGCAATCCTGCTTAGATTCGTAATGTGTTTAGATC
>JAJYSO010000210.1 GCA_021793535.1 Bacteroidota bacterium
CCGATCTTCCTGCACGGCCTCAGGCGTTTGTGCCATTTGATCTTGAAGATTCCACTCCGCATAATTTTTGAATCCCAGAAGAGCAGCTTGTTTTGCACGGATGTGTGCAATTTTGGCAAGAGTGGATTGGGTATCGTATTCGTTTCCATTATCCGCCCGGTGAATGGAGTTTTCAAAGAGTGCTTTTCGCGTGGCTCTATTTTGTAATTTTTGTAGATCCGGTTGTTGTGTGGTATTTTGCAAGGTAATTTCAAAGGCTCCCTTGTGGCCGTGTTCTTCAGCTTTTTTTGCGGCTCCTTTTAGTTCGGCATCGCTCAGCCCTTTTAATAGCTCTTTATCGTCTACAATTAGAGAAGCGGCTTTTCCGGCTTCTAACAGTTTATTGCTAAAGGTGGTTCGCAATTGAGCCAGTTCGCTGTTTAATTTTTTAAGTGCTTCTTTCTTTTCTTCCGGTAAGTTTGCTCCGGAAAGTTCGAAGTTTCGGTAATACACTTCGACCAATCGTTTGGACTCGGCATCCAAGTCCAATTCATCTCGTTGTTCATAGATGGTTTTGACCCGTTGAAAAAGCTTGTCGTTTAAATAGACGGCATCTCCCAGTTCTGAGAGTTTAGGAGCAATTTCTGCACGTACCTGTTGCAAGGTATCGTTGGTGTTTGCTCCGGTTAGCAAGTTGAAGACACGAAGGACCCGCCCGAGTTGTTGTCCAGATTTTTCAAGGGCGACAAAGGTGTTTTCGAAGTTGGGGTCTTCGGGGTTATTGGCGATGGCTTCTATTTCCTTTTTCTTTTCTGCAATGCCTTTTAAAATGGCCGGCTTGAAGTCTTTGTTTTGAATGCGATCGAAATCGGGGGCTTCAAAAGGAAGATTGCTCGGGGATGAAAATGGATTTTCATTTTGCATGGATGATTCTTTTTTCTGTTTTTGATTACAAGAAGATAGAAAACCTATCGACAGTAACAAAATTACAATGGAAATTTGTCTCATAATGTAGTTGACCTGTTATTATTGTTAAAGATAATGATTTCAAACAATGCTATAGATAGGAATGCCCAGCAGCTAGTGCTTGAGTGATTCCTTGTGGGTTTTTACCACCCGCAGTAGCAAAAAATGCCTGTCCGCCGCCGCCGCCTTGAATGAATTTGCCGAGTTCCCGTACAACTTTTCCGGCATCGTATCCCTTTTCTTGGACAAGGTTTTTGGAAATATAGCACGTCAGCAGGGCCTTCCCGTTATGATTGGCGGCCAGAAGCACAAACAAGTTGTCGATCTCTTGGCCTAAGTGAAAGGCCAAGTCTTTCATATCCCCGGCGCTTAAACCAACTTCTTTGGCGATATAATTTACTTGATTAATCGTTTGGAGGCTTTCTTTGAGTTCTTGCTTGATCTGTAACACCTTTTCGTGTTCCAATTCTTCTATTTTTTGCTTCAGTAGGGCGTTTTCTTCTTGAAGGCTGCTCACCGCTTTCAGAATGTCATTTTTATTTTTGAGCTGAGAAGAAAGGGCTTCGAGGAGCTCGTTTTGTTTACTGAAGTAGGTTCTGGCAGCCACTCCGGTAATGGCTTCGATTCGCCTTACCCCAGCAGCCACTCCGGTTTCACTTAGGATTTTAAAATACCAAATTTCCCCGGTTCTGGGCACGTGTGTTCCTCCGCAGAGCTCGAAAGATGTTCCAAACCGAATTGTTCTGACCCTTTCGCCATATTTTTCTCCGAAAAGGGCTGTGGCTCCTTGTTCTACAGCCTGGTCAAAGGGGACGTTGCGGTGTTCCTCCAAGGGGAGATCTTGTTGAATGCTGTGGTTGACTCGATCCTCCACTTGTTTGATTTCATCTTTGGTCATTTTGGCAAAATGAGAGAAATCAAACCGCAATCTTTTCGGGCTTACCAGAGAGCCTTTTTGCTCGACGTGAGCTCCCAATACTTCTCTTAAGGCCTGTTGAAGCAAGTGTGTGGCCGAATGATTTGCCCGAGCCATTTTTCGTTTTTGTACATCGACTTTGGCTACTAACGAAATGGAAGGATTTTTTGGGAGTTTTTCAACAAAGTGAACAATGAGGTTGTTTTCTTTTTTGGTATCGAAAACGGGAATAGAGGCTTCGTTTTTTTCGGCTAGTACCCCTTGGTCTCCTACCTGCCCCCCGCTTTCGGCATAAAAGGGAGTTTGATCAAACACCAATTGAAAGAAGGCTCCTCTTTTTTTGTCGGTAATCTTTCGGTATTTTGAGATTTTTACGGGAGCTTCCAAGGTGTCATAACCGATGAATTTTTCTTCCGAATTTGCCTGTAGAACCACCCAGTCTTCCGTTTGGCTTTCGGCCGCCGATCGAGATCTGTTCTTTTGTTTTTGAAGCTCCTTTTCAAACCCCTTTTCATCGAGTTTCAAGCCGCGTTCATTTAAGATAAGCGCGGTTAAATCGATGGGGAAACCATAAGTGTCATAGAGCTCAAAAGCCTTTTTGCCAGACAAAGTGTCGCTTGATGTCTCTCGAATGAGTGTGTCCAATAAATTTAAGCCTTGATCCAATGTTTTAAGAAAAGAGTCCTCTTCTTCCCGGATAACGTTCTCAATGAGGTTTTGCTGTTTTTGCAGTTCTGGGAAAGCACTGCCCATTTGTTGAACCAACGTATCCACTAGCCCATAAAGAAAGGGTTCTTTTAGGTTTAAGAAGGTGAACCCATAACGTACAGCGCGTCTTAAAATTCTGCGGATGACGTAGCCTGCACCATTATTGCTGGGCAACTGTCCATCTGCAATGGCAAAGCTGACGGCACGTATATGATCTGCAATGACTCGAATGGCAATGTTGGTATCCGTATTAATGCTTCCTTGTTGATAACGACAACTTGATAGTTGTTCGATCTTTTGGATCAATGGAGAGAAGACATCGGTATCGTAATTAGATATTTTGTTTTGTAGAATCATGCAGAGCCGCTCAAAGCCCATTCCGGTGTCCACGTGTTTTTCGGGTAGTTCTTCTAGCTTTCCGTCAGCCTTACGGTTAAACTGCATAAAAACGAGGTTCCAGATCTCGACAACTTGAGGGTGATCCTTATTGACCAATTCTCTTCCGGGGATTTGTTTTTTTTCTTCTTCTGAGCGAATGTCGACATGGATTTCTGAACAGGGACCACAGGGGCCTTGGTCTCCCATTTCCCAGAAATTATCAGCTTTATTTCCTAGGAGGATTTGTTCTTCAGGAAGTATTTTTTTCCAAAAAGAATAAGCTTCTTCGTCTTTGGACAAGCCGTCTCCTTGATCGCCTTCGAAGATGGTGGCATAGAGGTTCTCTTTGGGGATTTGATAGACTTCGGTGAGTAATTCCCAGGCGTAAGCGATTGCTTTTTCTTTAAAGTAATCTCCAAAACTCCAATTGCCCAACATCTCGAACATAGTGTGATGATAGGTGTCTCTTCCCACTTCTTCCAGATCGTTGTGTTTGCCGCTTACCCGTAAACATTTTTGTGAATCCGCCACGCGGTGATGGGTGGGTTTTGCGTTGCCTAAGAAAAATTCTTTGAATTGATTCATTCCTGCATTGGTGAAGAGCAAAGTCGGATCATCTTTGAGGACCATGGGTGCGGAAGCGACAATTTGATGATCTTTGGATTCAAAAAAATCTAGGAATTTTTTACGGATTTCATTGGCTTTCATAGAGATATGTGAGATAAAATGAAATTTGAAGTTTGTGTGTTCAACAATTTTTTTATATTTGCGATCGTACGGTTTGTTTAACACGAAGTTTCTGCAAAAATAAGATATTTAGGGTAATGGCAAAAGTCAAATATTATTACGATGAAGAAACGCTTTCTTATCGTGAAATAAAAATTAAAAAGGGCCGCAGAGTAGCCTTTATCGCTACGGCTACACTAGGCTGCTTTTTAGGGGGATTTATTTTGTTGATGGTATTTTTGAACTTGCCTCAGATCGAAACTCCAAAGGAAAAGAAATTAGCTAGGGAACTGGAAAACATGCAATTGCAGTTTGCAATGTTGGATAAAAAAATGAACCGGGCCGAAGGGGTGTTGCAAAATGTAGAAGAAAGGGACGACAACATATACCGAATTTATTTTGAGGCCCAACCCATCTCTGAAGCAGAGCGTATGTCCGGTTTTGGTGGGGTTAATCGCTATGAAAATTTAGAGGGATACGATAATTCGGATTTGATTATAAAGGCCAATAAGCAGATGGATAAACTTCAAAAACGGATTGTGGTAGAATCCAAATCCCTTGATGAAATCGCTGAGTTGGCTAAAAATAAGGAAGCA
Organism: Bacteroidota bacterium; assembly: GCA_021793535.1. Classification (GTDB taxonomy): domain Bacteria; phylum Bacteroidota; class Bacteroidia; order Flavobacteriales; family Flavobacteriaceae; genus JAJYSO01. The sequence continues at coordinate 4,270 of JAJYSO010000210.1, forward strand.
TTGCTTGCGGCCATGCCCGCTATCCAGCCCATTGAAAATAAGGATTTACGTCGTATTTCTTCAGGGTATGGGTACCGATACCACCCTATATTGAAGATTGGACGAATGCACAATGGTATTGACTTTGCTTCTAATGTAGGGGCAAATGTGTACGCCACCGGAGCGGGTACCATAAAAAAAGCTGCTCGTGTGAGTGGTTATGGAAATCT
>JAJYSO010000211.1 GCA_021793535.1 Bacteroidota bacterium
CGATCTGGGTCTTTGGAGCCATGGTATTGCTGATCGGCTTGCCGACTATTTTGTTTTACCAATACGGTGTGTTTGACGAATACGATTATTGGGCCGGAACGGTGTGTCTGGTGGTTTTTGCCATGCTGGAGATCATCTTGTTCTCTTGGGTATTTGGCATTAATAGAGGTTGGAAAGAAATTACCATCGGTGCCGATATCCGGATCCCCCTCTTTTTTAAATTTTTGTTGAAATACGTCACGCCAACCTTGATCATCATCGTGTTTTTAGGGGCGCTATTTGCTCCAGAGGGAAACGATTGGTTGGGATATCTCAACGGGCTATTTAGAGGTGAGCCTTGGGTATTTGATTCGGGTTCCATTATTAGTAAACTGGCCTATATGGAAGAGCGTGAGCAGCTGGCACAAGCAACCACGGCGGCAGAGCGAAGCCTTTTGGAAAATAAAATTCTATTTTCCAAGATTGCGAGAGCCTTGTTGACCTTCGTGTTCGTCTTTATTTCCTTTTTAGTGTACAGGGCCTATAAAAAACGTTTAGCATTAAATCCTTTAAAAAATTAGAAATGTCATCTACTGCGTTAATCAGCATGATTATCATTCAAGGAAGTGTAACCGCTATTGCGGCGTATCTTTATTATAAGATATTGAGAAAACCTGGCCGCTAATGAGCATCCCGAGGCTGGGGGAGAGCTAGGGGGTGGCTCTGGTTATAGTGTTTAAAAAAAGGAGGTGTTTCTTCTTTTTTCGAGGGCGAGTTTTGTTTTACCTTTGCCTTTTTGAAAGTGCCTTATCGGCAATTTAAGCCCAAACTATTCTAAGAACCATCAAAGCTGTGCCAATGTCGTTGACCCCAAAAAGAGCAGAAGAACTGGAAGCCTTTGCCAGGCTTTTGGAGATCATGGATGAGTTGCGTGAAAAATGTCCCTGGGATCGAAAGCAGACCTTGGAGAGCTTGCGTACCTTGACTATTGAAGAGACCTATGAGCTAGGGGATGCTATTTTAGATGGGGATCTGGATGCGGTTCGAAAAGAGCTAGGAGACCTGTTGCTGCACATCGTATTTTATGCGAAGATCGGGAGCGAAAAAGAGGCGTTTGACATCGCGGATGTCGCCCGTGGAATTTGCGATAAGTTGATCCGGAGACACCCGCACATCTACGGCGAGATCTCCGTTCGGGATGAACAGGAGGTCAAACGTAACTGGGAACGGATAAAATTAAAGGAGGGCAGACGAAGCGTTTTGGAAGGAGTACCTCGATCCCTACCGGCTATGGTGAAGGCGCAGCGGATTCAGGAAAAGGTAGCAGGGGTTGGATTTGATTGGGCAAATGCGACTGCTGTGATGGAAAAGGTTGAAGAGGAACTGGCAGAGCTAAAAGCGGCATTACAGGCAAAAGAAGAGCTTGCCATAGAAGCAGAATTTGGTGATTTTTTATTTTCCCTGATCAATTATGCGCGCTTTGTTAAGGTCAATCCCGAAAATGCCCTAGAACGCACCAATGCCAAGTTTATCAAACGTTTTTCTTATATCGAAAATCAAGCGCGAAAAAAGGGCGTTTCCATTCAAGATTTAAGTTTGGAAGAAATGGACGTTTATTGGGAGGAAGCTAAATCCCGGGAGGGATAATAAAAGCCTCTATTTCGGTGAGGAATCCATCCAAAACACGTAAATTTGACCAAAACTTCCGCAACATGGAACAAGCGCTATTAAAGGGTCAACTACATTATCAAAAGGAGGAGCTTTCGGATGAAAAATTGAAGGCACTTTATTTTGAAATGCTAAAGGCTCGATTGATTGAGGAAAAAATGCTCATCTATCTCCGTCAAGGTAAAATTTCCAAATGGTTTAGCGGAATTGGCCAAGAGGCTATTGCTGTGGGGGTAACCATGGCTTTGGAGGAAGATGAATACATCTTACCTATGCATAGAAATTTGGGTGTTTTTACCACTCGAAAGATTCCCTTGCAGCGGTTGTTTGCGCAGTGGGCCGGTAAGCGAAGTGGCTTTACCAAAGGACGTGATCGCAGTTTTCATTTCGGAACACAAGATTATCATATCGTGGGGATGATTTCTCATCTCGGACCTCAAAATGGAGTGGCTGACGGAATCGCATTGGCCCATAAACTAAGAGGAGAACACAAAGTGACGGCGGTATTCACCGGAGAAGGAGGAACCAGTGAAGGGGATTGGCACGAGGCCATGAATATTGCGGCAACCTGGCAGTTGCCAGTTATTTTTTGTATAGAAAACAACGGGTACGGGCTATCCACGCCGACCCGAGAACAATACAATGTAGAGGATTTGGCCGATCGTGGAAAAGGGTATGGAATGCAGGCCCATGTTATCGATGGAAATAACATTGTTCAGGTATATCGTACGGTTGCCGCTTTGGCGGTGGAAATGCGAAAAGACCCCAAACCGGTTTTGCTGGAGTTCAAGACTTTTCGGCGCCGAGGACACGAAGAGGCCAGTGGAACGAAATATGTACCGGAGGCCTTGCAAGAATATTGGGCACAGCGAGACCCTATTGAAAATTACCGAAATTTTCTTTTCGAAGAAGGTGTGTTGACACCAGAAGAGGACAAAGCTTTTCAGAAGGCCTATACCTCGGAAATTAGCAAGCATTTTAAAGCGGTGGAACGGGAAGAAAATGTACATTCTACCGAGGAGGAGGAGCTTGCCGATGTCTTTCAGCCATGGGAATATCAACCGGTTGAACCTGGCGATGAAAAAAAGGAAATTCGCTTTATCGATGCGATTTCAGAGGCCCTTTCCGAATCCATGGAGCGCCATGAGAATTTGGTGATTATGGGGCAAGATATTGCTGAATATGGCGGTGCTTTTAAAGTGACCGATGGTTTTGTACAGCGTTTCGGACGGGAACGCGTTCGCAATACTCCTATTTGTGAATCAGGTGTGGTCAATGCTGCCATGGGACTCTCCATTAACGGGATGAAGGCGGTGATGGAAATGCAGTTCGGAGATTTTGCGACGATGGGGTTTAATGCCATTGTCAACTATTTGGCGAAAAACTACTACCGCTGGGGGCAACCTGCCGATGTGGTGGTGCGCATGCCTTGTGGAGCCGGAACGGGAGCAGGACCCTTTCACAGCCAGACCAATGAGGCTTGGTTTACCAAGACCCCGGGACTAAAAGTTGTATACCCTGCGTTTCCCTATGACGCCAAAGGTCTGTTGAACACGGCCATTAACGATCCCAATCCGGTGATTTATTTTGAACATAAGGCACTCTACCGCAGTATTCATCAAGAGGTGCCGGTGGATTATTATACTTTGCCTTTTGGTCAAGCGGTCAAATTAAGAGCGGGAGAGGAAGTTTCCATTATCAGTTTTGGAGCCGGGGTACATTGGGCCTTGGAAACCTTGGAGAAGCATCCTGAACTCTCTGCTGATTTAATTGATTTGCGAACTTTGGAGCCTCTGGATACGAAAACCATCTTTGCCTCCGTTAGGAAGACGGGGAAAGCGATTATCTTACAAGAAGATTCTATTTTTGGAGGAGTGGGCTCGGATATTGCGGCGTTGATTGTTGAAAATTGTTTTGAATCTTTGGATGGACCTGTTCAGCGGGTGGGGAGTCTTTCGACACCTATTCCTTTTGCCAAGAGCTTGGAAGCGATTTATCTAGCCAAGGCTCGATTTGAAAAGGCATTGTTGGATTTGGTGCAGTATTAAAGGAAGGGTATTGTGGAGATTGGCTCGTTTTTTGATAAAAACTAACCCCGTCCCGATAGGGGATGTTGCGATGAATATAAATTGTAATAAATTATATTATGAAAAAATGTCTGATCTGGGTACTGTTGGTGGTGGTTATGACTTCTTGTGGAGTGTCTAAAACCGAGCGCCAAGCCCAAAAAGCTTTTAAAGGAGACTGGATATTGACCGATATCAAGTTGCCTAGTGCACTGGTAGATGTCGCTTTGTTAGGCGATGCCGATTCCAAGTGTTTTGAAAACTCGCAATGGCACTTTGTGCCCAACAACAATACCGGGAGGTACGAACTTTTCAATTGTGATGCCGGACAGCGTGCCTTTCATTGGGCCGTTCAGGAAGATTCAGGAATGGGAAGCTTCTACTTTACCTTAAAGCCGGAAGTAGAGGGGCAAAAAGCTCGAAAAGTAACTTCCGGATATCGGCTAAGGCTGTTAAGTCTAGACGAAAGTCAAATGTTGTGGGAGCAGACGGTGGATTATCAGGGTCGCCCTTTTACCATTCAAATGCATTTTAGTAAGAATTAATTTTATACTTGTATATCATGAAAAACGGGATAAAGAATATAGGAATTTTTGCCCTTGTGGGTGTTTTTGTTTTGTTTACCAGCTGTGAGGCCATTCAAAATACGAATAAAGCCCAAAGGGGAGGTGCAATAGGGGCAGGGGCTGGAGCCGTTGCCGGAGGAATTATTGGGAATAACGTAGGAGATGGGCACAACACGAGATCGGAA
>JAJYSO010000212.1 GCA_021793535.1 Bacteroidota bacterium
AACCCAAAATTGTAGCCGTTATTTCACTCATTTATAGAAAAGGAGACTTATCACCAATCTTCCTCGTAAGAAGACAAAAGTTAAGACTCCTATAAAATCAACTTAGTATTACAAAAACATGCTCAACAAGCAAATCAACAAATGTAATAATGACAACAGGCCACAACTTCTCTTGCGTTTAATCTGTTTCTTAATGAATTTTTCCGTCCACCATTGTCAATTTACGATCCACCATTTCCGCGAGCTCCTCATTGTGCGTGACAATGACAAAAGTCTGCCCGAATTCAGCCCTCAACTTAAAAAATAATCGGTGAAGGTTCTCTGCAGATTCTGAATCCAAATTACCTGAAGGCTCATCCGCCAAGATAATCTCGGGGTCATTAATCAATGCCCTGGCGACCGCCACACGTTGTTGTTCTCCTCCACTCAATTCAGATGGCTTGTGTGAAATACGATCAGACAGGCCTAAAAATTCCAAGAGCTCCTGTGCCTTCCTTTCAGCTTGTTTTTTAGGAGTATTCCTGATAAAGGCAGGTATACATACGTTTTCCATAGCCGTAAACTCTGGCAATAATTGATGGAATTGAAAAACAAAACCGATGTGCTCATTTCGAAACCTGGTCAACTCCCTCTTGGAGAGTTTATAGATGTTCTGTCCTTTGAGATACAACTCTCCCGAAGAAGGAAAATCAAGCGTTCCTAAAATTTGTAATAATGTGGTCTTACCCGCGCCGGAAGCCCCTACAATAGAGACAATCTCTTTCTCTTGAATGTGTAATCCTACATCGTCCAATACATGGAGATCGCCAAAATACTTATGAAGGTGTTTTGCATGAATCATATCCAGCAAAAATAAGCTATTCAAAAGACATTCATCTCGTTTGCCTTCAAAAATGAAATTGAAATCCCAAGTTTTCGTCAATAATTTTTACCTTTGGTAAAAAAGAATGGCCACTACAGAAACAGCAACATTAGCCAGTGGGTGCTTTTGGTGTGCAGATGCAATTTTCAGAAAAGTCAAAGGGGTTCTACAGGTAGAATCCGGCTTTACAGGAGGCCGTGTAAAAAATCCAGCCTATCGAGAAGTAGTCCATGAATTAACGGGACATGCTGAAGCAGTTCAATTGGTTTTTGATCCTGACATCATTTCATACCGGGAAATCCTATTGATTTTTTTCACCACCCACGACCCCACCAGTTTAAACCGACAAGGACACGATATAGGTACACATTACAGAAGTGCAATATTTTACCACAATAATAAACAAAAAGAAGTCGCCGAAAGCCTTATTTCAGCATTAGATCAATCCACATTTGACAATAAAATCGTAACGGAGGTGGTTCCTGTAAAAGCCTTTTATAAAGCAGAGGATTATCATCAGGATTTCTATCGCAGAAATACCGAATACCCCTATTGTCAAGTGGTCATTAACCCTAAATTGAATAAACTGCGCCAGTATTTTGCGGACAAGATCATCGCTGGCGCCGAGTAAGAAAGAAACGGGTGAAGGAGTTTCAATTTAACATACCTGGAAATTTTGGAGATAAAAATTTAGTTTAAGTAAAGAATATTTTTAATCTTCCTCCTCCTCTTCTTCATCTTCGATTTCTTCATCGTCCTTTTCAATCCCAACTTCATCTTTATTTCGTTCAGGTAAATCGACAATAGGCTCGTCAAATTCTTCCTTATCATAATCCTCTTCATCAAACTCAGACATCACATCTTGTAAACGTGTGCTTACTTTTACCAGATAGATACAATCATCCGTTTTCAATTCCACCGCTTCAATAATCTCATTCTTGGCATTCCTAAAAACAATAATATCATCATCGCCGTACCCATCGGGATATTTGGCCACCAACATGGACATTATTTCTGGAGTCAATTTCTTAAAGTTAACTATAACACGTTTCATATTTCCTGGGATTTTAAAGGGCAATAATAAATCATCTTTTTTAGTTTTAAAACTTTCCTCCCTTTTTTTTTAGAATTTTCGTACTGTCCAATTTAATGATATTTTTGCCTTATGATTGATATTGTAATATTCGGAACGGGAAATGTGGCAACACATCTATTTCAGGCGTTGAACAGCGCCGAGACAACCAGGGTCGTCCAGGTCTACAATCACCATTCAGATTCCCTGAGCTTTTTTAAAGACAAAACCGAAGTCACTTCTTCTTTAACCACACTGAAAAAGGCGGAGGTTTACATATTAGCTCTTAAAGACGACGCGGTTCGGCAGGTTGCTCAGCAATTGCAGGACCGTGAAGTACTCCTTGTGCATACCGCGGGAAGCATACCGCTCTTATCCGCAGCAAAACGAAACGGAGTATTTTATCCACTTCAAACATTCTCTAAAAAGGAGCCCCTTGATTTCTCTTCCATCCCTCTGTGCATAGAAGCCACTTTCCCAGAAGATTTAAAACTACTGAAACAAATCGGTAGAGGTATCAGCAAGAAGGTATATTCCGTTAGTAGTTCTCAGCGAAGATCACTGCATCTTGCTGCTGTATTTGCTTGTAATTTTTCAAATGCCTTGTATGACATTGCTGAAAGTATCTGCGAAGAAAACGCGCTTCCTTTTGAGATCTTGCACCCTTTGATTAAGGAAACAGCTCGAAAAATTGAACACAATTCCCCAAGAGAAGTACAAACAGGTCCTGCAATACGGTTCGACCAAAAAGTAATCGAAGCCCAATTACAGCAATTAAGAACTCCGGAACAAAAAGAAATTTATACCTTATTCACCGAATTAATCCAAAAAAAACATGAAAGAGAATTATAAACTTACCTTGAGAAACATCACCACCTTTATTTTTGACATCGATGGGGTCTTGACCAACGGCCAGATACTAGTCACTAGCGAAGGCGAGCTTTTACGCAGTATGAGCGTGAGAGATGGGTTTGCTTTTCGAAGAGCCATTGAAGAGGGCTACCACATTTGTATGATCTCGGGAGGCAAAAATGAAGGGGTAAAAAAACGACTTTACAACTTAGGCGTCACTCATATTTATCTAGGCATAGATGATAAAGTTACACAACTCAACCGCTTTTTTAAAGAGCACCAAATAAAACCAGAAAACGTGGCCTATATGGGTGATGATATTCCGGATACCTACCCTATGAAAATAGTCGGTTTACCCGCCTGCCCACAAAATGCCGAGCCTGAAGTAAAACAGATAGCCGTCTATGTCTCTCATCGAAACGGCGGGGAAGGTTGTGCGCGAGACTTGATCGAGCAGGTGATGAAAATTCAAAATAAGTGGCATCCCAAAAATCTTTAATACTTAAAATTTCCCTCTTGAAGTACCTGCACCTATTGCACTGGAAAAGTGTGTTGTTTCTCGCTTTCACCTTAATGCTGATCAAATTAACGCTATTCGATCCATTTAGCACCGTAACTCTAAATTGGGTGGGCATGGGGTACTTGAGTATTGCTGTCTGTGCATTGTCGGCTGCAGGCTCCTTAATAGATGAAATCCAATGCCCTCGTGCCTTTAAGCACCCACTATCCCTTATCACCCGCAAAACCAGTTATAACCTATTTTTCATTTTAAATATTTTAGGAGTCACCTTGGGTTTCTATCTCTCCAATTTAATAGAAAAGCCAAGTTTTGCCATTCTCTTTATAGGAGCATCCGCATTGCTTTACCTCAAAGCCATTTACCTGAACACATACGCCTTATTAAGGCCTCTACTGACCAGTCTATTATTAGGAATGGCCCTTCTGTCTTCCTGGTTATTTGATATTTTCCCCTCCCTTACAACATACAACCAGCACATGCAGCTGTTTCTGCTCAAGATCTTGGGAGTATACATCGGCGTCTTGGGCAGTTTGATCTTTATCAGAGAACTCGTTCTCGATCAGCTCTATATGAACATCGATCACAAAAACAAAAGAAATACCTTAAGCTTGGTGCTCGGAAAAAAGAGAACAAACGGAGTGATTTTGATTTTCACCCTACTGACCACATGCGTCATTCTCTTCTTTTTACTGAATGACCTGTACCGAAATTTGATTGCTCTGATATACGTTTCTGTTTTAATCCTCATTCCTCTAATACTGCTGATTTATCACGTTATAAACGCTTCCCAAGAGAAAGATTACAAACTGCATTTAAAATTACTCAATGGAATTTTAATTTTCACCACCTTATCCATTGCTCTCTACCAAGTTCAATTTTTACTTAAATCATGACCCTACAAGAAAAACTAAAAGGTCGGCATCTCATCTTAGGTTCCGGCTCTCCCAGACGTCAACAATTTTTACAGGACTTAGGCTTAGATTTTGAGATCCGAAAAAAAGAAATCGAAGAACATTTTCCCTCCACCCTTTCGCACAAGGCCATTCCAGAATATTTAGCCGAACTAAAAGCACAACCCCATCTTTCGGAATTAGCACCCGAAGACATCTTACTCACAGCAGACACTATCGTATGGTCAAAGGG
>JAJYSO010000213.1 GCA_021793535.1 Bacteroidota bacterium
CTCTTCAATCCCCTAAGATTCAGATGAGGGTTGGAAGTTCCGTCATACTCTTTTTCGCCGTGCCGAATAAAATAATAAGTGGTTTTCATAAATAGGGGCTAAGCTTAGGGTGAAGATAACCATAAAGCCATCATTACTCCTTTTGAAATATGAATATTGTAGGTTTTTTATGGAGATCTACCTTTGTCTTTTTCCATTGACGGACACTCTGGGTCCGGATAAACTCGGATGGCAGTGTTAATTCTCTAGCGATGCAAAGTTTGGTGTCGGGGTGCAAGTATTTGATAAAGTCTTGGAGTAGTTTTTCGTTTCGATAAGGGGTTTCTATGCAGAGTTGTGCCTGATGCTGCTGATGAGAAAGCTGCTCCAATCTTTTGATGCTTTGTTTCCTTTCTGATTTTTCTATAGGTAGGTATCCGTTAAAGGTAAAATGCTGTCCGTTCAAACCACTGGCCATCATGGCCAGGAGGATGGAAGACGGTCCCACCATGGGGATAACTCTGATGTTCTTACGGTGTGCTAATCTCACGACTTTTGCCCCGGGATCAGCTACTCCCGGGCATCCTGCTTCGCTCATCATCCCCATGTCGTGACCCTTTAAACAAGGATCGAGGAAGCTTGAAAATTCTTCGGCCGTGGTGCGTTTGTTTAAAGTAAAAAAATGTAAAGAGGGCTGGGCAATAGTTGGTGCAAAGTCTTTGATGAAATGACGTGAGGTCTTTTCATTTTCTGCAATAAAGTACTTTAATGCTTTTAAACGTTCGTGGAGTACTAATGGTAGAATGGTGTTATACTCAACCTCTCCCAAAGGTGTGGGAAGGAGGTATAGGTTACCGTAGGGTGAAGACTGATTCATATTGCTTTTGATATAACAGAACGTGTCACGCTCTTTTAGCCAGGTTTTTAGCCAGGACTGTCGTGCAACGATCCAATAGCGCATAAACCTTTTCAAAGCCTTCAGGTCCTCCAAAATAGGGATCAGGTACATCCCGATTCTCCCCGGGATAACACAAGTTGGTGATCAATTGGACTTTTGCGCGGTCTTCATTGTGGCGAGCTAAACGAAGGATGTTTTTGTAATTTGAATTATCCATTGCAAAAATTTGATCAAAAGTATCATAATCTTCGACTTGAAATTGGCGTCCTTTCAATGTGCTGATATCCACTCCGTGATTTTTTGCTGTGGCGATCATTCGGGGGTCTGGATGTTGATCGATGTGATACCCGGAAGTTCCGGCTGAATCAACATTTACCTGTTGAGCGTCTACTTTTTGTTTAAGAAGGCCCTCTGCCATTGGGGAGCGGCAGATATTTCCTAAACAAACCATTAATACCCTGGTCATAATTAAATGGATAATTGCTTTTCTAAATCAACTACGTATTGTTTGAACTTTTTATCTGTAGAGGCGAGGTTATTCACCGTTTTACACGCATGAAGAACAGTTGCGTGATCGCGTTGGCCAATTTGGGCACCGATACTAGCCAAAGAAGCTTTGGTCAGTTTCTTGGAGAAGAACATGGCGAGTTGCCGGGCTTGAACGATATGCCTTTTTCGAGTTTTGGACTGTAAGGTTTTGACGTCCATTTGAAAATAGTCGCTCACGACTTTCTGGATATAATCTATGGAGACTTCTTTTTTGGTATTCCTTACATAGTTTTCAACAATGGCTTTTGCAGATTCCAAAGTGATCTCTTCCTTGTTAAAAGAGGAGTGGGCGATCAGTGAAATAATAGCACCTTCCAACTCTCGAATATTGGTTTTGATATTTTTTCCGACATATTCAATAACGTCCTCAGGGATCTCTACACCATCCCTATAGAGCTTGTTATGGATGATTTTCAGTCGTGTCTCATAGTCTGGAACATCCAGTTTTGCAGATAAACCCCATTTAAAGCGAGATAACAACCGCTGCTCGATATCTTGCATATCGACTGGAGATTTATCACTGGTTAAGATGACTTGTTTCCCATTTTGGTGAAGGTGGTTAAAAATATGGAAGAAGACATCCTGAGTTCCCGGTTTTCCCGACAACATTTGAATATCATCGACGATGAGGATATCTATAATCTGATAGAAGTGGATAAAATCGTTTCGGTTGTTTTTTCGGATGGCTTCTTGATATTGCTGGCTAAATTTTTCAGCAGTGATATATAGCACCGTCTTATGAGGGTGCTTATCCTTAATTTCTACACCAATGGCATGAACCAAATGTGTCTTTCCCAAACCCACACCACCAAATATTAATAGGGGATTGAAGGAGGTGCCTCCGGGTTTATTGGCTACTGCCTTTCCAGCAGACCTCGCTAATCGATTGGATTCGCCTTCTAAAAAATTATCAAAACTGTATGAATGATTCAATTGTGAATCGATTTTCAAGTTTCTAATTCCGGGAATGACGAAGGGGTTTTTTAATTTAGGATCTTTATTCCTTATCGGTACATCAACTTCCTGTGAAGATACTTTTTCCCGTTGAGAGCTGGGTATCTTTTCTGTGAAAGGCTGTTTTTTACCGTAAGTATTCTCCATTTTGATAATATAGACAAGCTTTGCGTTTTTTCCAAGTTCCTTGGTTAAGGATATTTTTAAAAGCTTGACATAATGTTCTTCTAGCCACTCGTAGAAGAATTTAGAGGGGACCTGAATACTTAATATTCCTTTTTCTAGTCGAACGGCTTTAATAGGTTGGAACCATGTTATATACGCTTGATCCGTAATATTATCTTTGATAAACAAGAGACAATTCTTCCAAACTGTTTCAGCAGTTCTACTCATAATCTAGTGAAAAAGTTTTGTTTTTATAGATTGGTTAATAATCAGGGAGTTGGTGGCCGCTCCTCTTTTTCTCCCTTTTCTTCAGCAAATATGTGAACAAATTTGATAATAAAAAAATAAATACCCTCTTGATATTTCAGTTTTTTATGCCCATATTATGAGCTTACTATTATTCATTCGCCTCTCCAATATATGAAAAAAAATGCATTTACCCAGATTCGTGTACGTTATGGTGAAACGGATCAGATGGGAGTCGTTCACCATGGGAATTATGCTCAGTTTTTTGAGCTGGCCAGAATAGAATGGTTGGAAGGATTTGGGATTTCGTACAAAGCTATGGAGGCCCAGGGAATTCAGCTTCCGGTTTATGAATTAAAAATTAACTATAAAAAACCTGCTTTCTTTGATGATCGACTTGAAATAGAGACGATTTTAAAGGATAAACCCACAGCCAAAATTGTTTTTGAGTATATTGTAAGAAATCAACAAGGTGAGCTACTCACTTTAGGGGAAACTACTCTAGTCTTTACCGATATACAGTATAGACGTCCTATTCGCTGCCCAGATTATGTCTTGAAAGCATTAGGTTTTTGATATTATTCCTATTAAACTTTTATGCTTGCTGTTGGAGTGCTATCTTTGTTCATCGAAGAAATCTCAATTTATGTAGACTTATTATGAGAATGAATAAAAACACGGTCTTTGCTTGGTCCTCTTTTGCAATGTTTATTATCGGGACAGCAGTTATTTTGCTGGGGTTGTTAAAGTATCTTGATTACGCCATCGGCTTCTCTGTTGTGGGACTGGGCTTTCTTGTGATATCTTGGATCTTTCATTCTCTGAAAGGCAGAATCTAACGGTTATTGATACTGGCCTTTTGACGGCTCGTTTTGTATGGGGATATACAGTTCGGTAACCCAATCGGCGGGATTTTTTGAATCCTTAGCGGTTACTTTATACACTTCGTACGCCTTGTGTGTTGTGTTCTCTTCGAGGTGGTTTTGTCGCATATACACGCGGGCTTTTTCCCATAGTTTTGGAATATGGGTATAATTCCCTCTCAAAATTCCTTTCAAGTACCTATGCTCCTCAAGAGTACCCACCATGAAATTTTCCCCAAGGTTTTCAAAGTCGATGTCTGGATGTATGGGGAAACCAAAAGAGACGATGAGGTTGTGGTGTTCTTTGTCTATGCTGTTATAAATCATTAGAGCAGGCCCTGTTGTAGAGATGCCTATACCTTCTAAGCTATCTTTTAACCTTGTTGTGGCAAGTGCTCTCTTTTTTTCGATTACAGAAGGAGTGTTGGGCGAAGCTTGGGAAGTGTAGATGTAGGTTTGATGGGATGATTGGCGAATGCCTTCAATGTTGACACTATAAGCTTCCATTTTTTTATAAACGAAGTCTCTGAGGTTGACAAGACTTCTTTCTGCCATTTTGTTTAAAAAGGTCCTGGTTGAATCACGTCCCAGTATGATGTTTATTTTGGTAAAAAATTTAGGTTTGCCCTCAATGGTCAAAAAAACCTCTGTAGAGTCGTTGATTTTTTTAAATTCCCAATTCAGGGTGTATCCGGTCTCTTTGAGTCCGTTTTTATTTTCTGCCTCTTGTTCGACTTTTGAATAGTGATATC
>JAJYSO010000003.1 GCA_021793535.1 Bacteroidota bacterium
CTTCCCAAGCTCTACCAACATGACTACCGATTAAATTGGGGGTTCACCCTTAACGACAATCTTACCGAATCCTTAAGTTTCGTATATAGCGTTTCCAATAATAGGATTATCCGCAATTACCTAAATTCTGATGGAAGCCAAAGAGAAGATATTGGGCTATGGGACGATTTTTTTGACATGGGGATTCCAAATCAACACAACCAAGCCTTACGTGTAAACTACGATCTCCCCTTCAACAAATTCCCATTTCTGGATTTTATCAACGCCCAATACTCCTATACGGGAAATTTTCAATGGCAAAAAGGCTCCGAAATCCTCAAGACTATTCCAGATACACCAGACCTAGGAAATACCATTCAAAACTCCCAAGGACACCAACTAAATGGAGCCCTGACCATGGAACGGTTGTACGACTACCTCGGCATCAAGCGCAAGCAACCCCAACAGCGAGACCCGGATAGAAGCCGCAATCGATTGGGCTTTACGCGAGAGTCCAGCCTTCAAAACCAAGACGATCGCACCCCTCCAAGAAACAACACTAGCAATCAAGATAAATGGCTCAATACGGGAATTGATTTGCTCACCGCTCTAAAACGAGTTTCCGTAAATTATAATGAAACCAGAGGCACCTATCTTCCTGGTTACCTTCAAAATGTCGGTTTTATAGGAACATTAAAACCATCGACTGGATTTATTTTTGGAGGACAAGCGGATATCCGAGAACTGGCTGCCAGAAAAGGGTGGCTCACCGTCTATCAGGATTTTAATGATCAATACCTCACTAACCAAACCAAAGTCCTCAACTTTCAAGCTGACTTAGAACCCTCTCAAGGGTTGATCATCAACCTCAACGCCGATCGAACCTATGCAGAAAATTATGCCGAAAACTACCGTGTAGATCCCTATCAATTGCAATACCAATCACTTGCTCCCAGACGTTATGGTAATTTTAGTATATCCACGATTATGATCGGAACCGCCTTCCAAAAAAGCGATGAAGCACAATCCAAGGCCTTTGAAAAATTTAGAGAAAATCGCCTTAGCATCGCCAATCGTCTAGCTAAAAATGCAGGTATGGATCTGAGTAATCCTGCAAATATTAATGCTAAAACAGGGTTTCCCAAAGGTTTTGGAAGAACCAGTCAGCAAGTTTTGCTACCGGCATTCCTCTCTGCCTATACCCATCAGGATCCCGCGAGTATTCGTTTAGGTGCATTCAGAAATACCCCGCTCCCCAATTGGGATATAAAGTACACCGGGTTGATGCAGTTCACCTTCTTCAGAGATCGTTTTAGAAGGTTCAGTGTACAACATGGATATCATGCGGGTTATACCATCAACCAGTTCCAAACCAACTTGACCTACGATTTTAACAATCCCTACGGAATGTCCAACCTTGATCAAAATGAGAACTTCAAGAGTGAAATATTGATTTCTAATATCAATTTGACCGAACAATTCTCTCCTCTATTGCGGATTGATCTCGAGATGAAAAACGCTGTTAGTTTAATGGCAGAGGTCGATAAAGATCGGATGCTCTCGCTGAGCTTCGACAATAACCTGTTGACAGAGATACAAGGAAATGAATACAGATTGGGCTTGGGGTATCGCATCAAAGACCTGAAAGTCACCACGATGGTCGAAGGAGTTCGGCGCGTCTTGAGCAGTGACTTAAACTTAAAGGCAGATATTGCCTATAGGCGCAACAAAACCATCGCTCGCTATTTAGATACCAATGATGCTCAACTCACCACCGGACAAGATCGCTGGGAATTTCATTTTACTGCGGATTATGCACTTTCCCAGCATTTGACCGCCATGTTTTACTATGATCATAATTTCTCAAAGTATTTCGTATCCACAGCTTTCCCCCAAACAACTATTAGATCCGGAATCCGCTTGCGTTACAGCTTTGGAAATTAATACGTATATGATCTTGTAATTACAAGAATAAGTTTAAATTTGAAAATCGTATAAAAACCTTTAAAACATTATGAATTTACCTAAAGATTTAAAGTACACAAAGGACCACGAATGGGTTAAAATAGAAGGAGGTATGGCCACCATCGGAATTACAGACTATGCGCAAAAAGAATTAGGCGATATCGTCTATGTGGAAGTAGAAACGCTGGATGAGAGCCTGGACAAAGATGAGGTCTTTGGTACTGTAGAAGCCGTGAAAACTGTTTCCGATTTAAATTTACCCGTAAGCGGAACAGTCGTTGAATTCAACGAAGCCTTAGAAGATGCTCCGGAAATTGTAAACGAAGATCCATATGGGAAAGGCTGGATCATCAAAGTGGAGGTGGACAATTCAGAGGAGCTAAATGATTTACTTTCCGCGGAAGAATATGAGCAGGAGTTATCCTAAATCACTTTTTCTTGTCGTTGCTCTTATCTATACGGCCGGCCTTGCCACCGTTTCTTTACTCAAACTAAATTCAGATGCACTCTCGGCAGTAGAATTCAAAAATGCAGACAAAGTTTTTCACTTTTTGGCCTATTTTGGGTTAACCCTTCTCTGGGAAGCCTACTACTTTAAGCAAAAGCAAAGTATACAAGGCTTTCCAAGTTTGAAAATTGCGCTGGCTGCGATCATCTTTGGCATTATTATTGAGATATTACAAAAAGGAGCAACCCGTTACAGAAGTTTTGAATACTTGGATATTGTGGCAAATTCAACCGGTGTTATCCTTGCCGTTTTATCCCTCTACATTTTGAAACATTTTAATAAGTTAAAACTTTAAAAAAACGAATAATTAATTTTTTTTTATATCTTTAACCCGGACAAAAGAAAAACACTATGCAAATCAAAAAAAATCCCAAAAAAGACCTTAATCGCAAAAGTCTGCTTTTCTTCCAGATTGGACTGATTGTGGTGCTTTTGCTCTCCCTATGGGGCATCAACCACAAGAGCTATGACAAAAGAGATGATGGTGGTCAACAAGTGGTGCAATTGGCTGACCTCGAGCCCGAAGACGTAGATGTGGTAGAACAACCACAAAATACCCCACCCCCACCCCCACCCCCACCAAAAATTCCAGATAAAATTGAAATCGTCGATGACGATGAAGACGTCGAAGAAGATGAGTTGATGACTGCAGAAGATACCGACGCACCCATAATCGAAGTTGCTGATACAGGGGACATCGAATCTACAGAAGATGCAGAGGAAGTAGAAGAGGAAATCGAGGAAGTTCCTTTTCAAGCCATTCAAGATGTACCGATTTTTCCTGGATGTGAAAAATTCAAAGACAACGCCAAGAGGAAACAGTGTATGAGTGATGGTGTTCAAAAGTTTGTAAATAACCGTTTTAACACTGAATTAGGCTCCGAATTAGGATTGAGCGGAATTACACGTATTAGTGTACAGTTCACCGTAAACGAATTCGGAAAAGTAACCGATATCCGAACCCGTGCACCAGAACCTGAGCTCGAAAGAGAAGCGCAAAGAGTGGTGAGTCAATTACCCGACATGGTTCCCGGTAAACAACGCGATAAAGCTGTTCGGGTAATTTATCAATTGCCTATTGTTTTCCAAGTCCGATAAAGAGATCTTTTATAGATGAGAAAAGCCCTTCAGTTGAAGGGCTTTCTTTTTATGGGTTAAGTTGTGTTTATAAGAATTAAAAATTATTTTGCCCAAACTTGTTAATTAAATTTATAATCGTAAATTTGCACCCTGATTTTCTGTAGTTAAGAGAAAACAGTTTTGTTTAATCAAGTAAAGTTATATAAGTGAATACGTTAAGTTATAAAACCGTATCTGCAAACAAAGCAACGGTAAAAAAAGAATGGGTTGTTCTTGACGCCAAAGATCAATCCTTAGGAAGAGTCTCTTCTATAGCGGCACAGTTTCTAAGAGGGAAACGAAAGCCCAACTACACTCCTCACGTGGATTGTGGGGACAACGTCATTATAATTAATGCCAGTGATGTTCAGCTTACCGGAAACAAGTGGACCGAAAAAGAATACATTCGCTACACCGGACATCCTGGAGGCCAACGTCGTCTTACTGCTGAGCAATTGTATAAAAAGGATCCTAGACGCCTTATTGAAAATGCTGTGAAAGGAATGCTTCCTAAAAATCGATTGGGATCGGCTCTGTTTAACAACCTACGTGTGTTTAATGATGACAAGCACGATCATGAGGCTCAAAAACCCAAAGTAATTAACGTAAACGAATTGAAATAAAAATGGAAACCATTCACAAAATAGGACGCAGAAAAAAAGCGGTTGCACGCGTGTATCTCTCTGAAGGTAACGGAGAAATTACCATTAATAACAAAAAATTAAACGAATACTTTACAACCAGCACCTTACAATACAAGGTTAACCAAGCATTCAATTTAACCAACAATGAAAACAACTTTGACGTTAAAGCAAGTGTTTTTGGTGGAGGAATTAGCGGTCAAGCTGAAGCCATTCGTTTAGCACTTGCACGAGCAATGTGTGAATTAGATGCTGAAAACAGAAGCATCTTAAAACCAGAAGGGCTGCTTACACGTGATCCCCGAATGGTTGAACGTAAAAAATACGGACAAAAGAAAGCAAGAAAGAAATTCCAATTCTCCAAGCGTTAATTTGGGAATACGCTCTTGTTTACATGACAAAGCATATAACTATTATTATTTATTAATCCTTAAATCAAATTTGTTGTTATCTGTCAAGAACTTGGCAGAGTTAGTTTAGCATCTAAACAAATAAGGCCGAAAAATCGCCGCTTATTTGTTGCTATATCAACAGAACGTAAACTATTAAAGAAATGGCAAAAGAAATCGAAGTTAAAGACTTACTTGATGCCGGAGTTCACTTCGGACACTTAACTCATCGCTGGAACCCCAACATGGCTCCTTATATTTATATGGAGCGCAACGGGATCCATATCATCAACCTATACAAAAGTGCCGCTAAGATGCAAGAAGCTGCAAAGGCGTTGAGCAAAATTGCTTCAAGCGGTAGAAAAATCCTATTTGTTGCAACCAAAAAACAAGCCAAAGAAATTGTGGCCGAAGAGGCACAAAAATGCAACATGCCTTATATTACAGAACGCTGGCCCGGAGGAATGCTCACTAACTTTGTGACGATTCGTCGATCGGTAAAAAAGATGGACGCCGTGGACCGCATGAAAAAAGACGGACGCTTTGATACCCTCTCCAAAAAGGAGCAATTACAAGTCAACCGGATGCGTGCCAAATTAGAAAAGCAATTGGGATCCATTCAAAAGATGACCAGACTTCCAGGGGCAATTTTCGTTGTGGACACCTTGCGAGAACACATTGCTGTTAAAGAAGCTCAACGATTGAACATTCCGATCTTCGCCATGGTAGATACCAATTCAGATCCTCGCGAAGTCGATTATGCCATTCCGGCCAATGACGATGCTTCTAAATCCATCAAAAAAGTGGTCTCTTATATCTCGGAGGCTATCGCAGAAGGATTAAGCGCTAGAGAGCAAGACTTGGAAGTAAAACGCCAAGCCAAAGAAGAAACAAAAGGTTCTAAAAAAGATCAACCAAAAGAGACTAGCGAAAAAGAAGCTAAAGAAGCTTAAGTTCCAAAAGAAATATTTTATTATAAATTATAGATCGTCAGAAGGGTATTTCATGAACGATCCACTAAAAAAATTTATGTATTATGGCAAAAGTAACTGCCGCTGAGGTAAACAAACTTAGAAAAGCTACCGGTTCAGGTATGATGGACTGTAAAAAAGCCCTAGTAGAAGCCAATGGAGATTTCGATGAAGCCATCCAAATTCTACGTAAAAAAGGTCAAAAAGTAGCTGCAAAAAGAGCGGATCGAGAAAGTTCTGAGGGGGCTGCAATTGCAAAAGTTAATGCTGATAAAACTAAAGGGGCAATCATTTCTCTAAACTGTGAAACCGACTTTGTCGCCAAAAACGAAGGCTTTGTAAAGTTAGCCAATGAGTTGGCAGAAATGGCATTGAATTACCATTCTCTAGAAGACTTACTTAAAGCAGATTTTAACGGGATTAGCGTTCAAGAAAAATTGATTGAACAAACAGGAGTAATCGGTGAGAAAATAGAAATCGGAGATTTCAAAACGCTTGAAGCTCCTTTTGTCGGAAGCTATATTCATGCAGGGAATAAGATTGCAGCAATTACAGGATTATCTCAAAAAACAGAGAAATCACAAGAAGTTGCACACGATGTATCCATGCAGGTAGCCGCCATGGGTGCAGAAACATTGTCTTATAAAGATTTCGATGCAGAATACATCGCCAGAGAAACGGAGGCACGCATTGCTGAAGTCACTAAGCTGAACGAAGAATTAGCAAGATTAGGAAAGCCCCTAAAACACATTCCGCAATACGTGACGTATGCGCAACTTACTGAAGAAGTCTTAAAAAAAGCAGAAGAAGATGCCAAAGCAGAATTAAAAGCTGAAGGTAAGCCTGAAAAAATATGGGATAAAATTCTTCCCGGAAAAGTGGCTCGTTTTATCGACGACAACACTTCTTTAGACCAGGAAAAAGCTTTGTTAGATCAAGCCTTCATCAAAGATGACAAAAAGAAAGTCTCTGAATATGTGGCTGCCAACGGATTAGAAATTACAGGATTTGAAAGAGTTTCTTTAGCCTAATTTCGACTAAACAATATTTTTAACAGACTAGCCGGATACTCACACTATCCGGCTTTTTTGTATATTTAATAGAGAAAGAAGCGGACCTAAAAAGCTATTCCGTTTAAAATAATTAAATTTACTCTCCCAAAATACAACCCCGACCACTGTTTAATATGATTGAATTTAGAAAAATAACAGAAGAATCCTCTCAATACGATAACTTGGAGTCTAAACCTGTGAAAGAACTGGTCAGAAACATCAATAAAGAAGACAAAGGTGTTGCTTTCGCAGTGGAAAAAGTATTACCTGAAATTGAAGTCTTGATTACTTCGGTCATCAAACAACTGAAAAAAGGTGGTCGCCTGTTTTACATTGGCGCAGGCACCAGTGGAAGGCTGGGAATTCTGGATGCAAGCGAGTGTCCTCCGACATTTGGCGTGTCGAAAGATATCGTAATCGGGCTGATCGCCGGGGGGTACAAAGCCATTTTAACTGCTGTTGAAAATGCAGAAGATGACACTCAACAAGGCTGGGAAGAATTAAAAGAAAAATATCATATCAACACTAAGGATTTCGTAATCGGCCTGGCGGCTTCCGGGACAACTCCCTATGTGGTCGGTGCCTTACAATCCTGTCAAGATAATGAGATTCCAACAGGATGCATTACTTGTAACCCCAATAGCCCTATTGTTCAGGTCTCCGATTACCCTATAGAAGTCATCGTTGGTCCTGAATTTGTCACCGGGAGTTCACGTATGAAAGCCGGAACAGCTCAAAAAATGATCCTCAACATGATTTCGACAGTCAGTATGATCCACTTGGGTAGGGTTAAAGGTAACAAAATGGTGGACATGCAATTGAGCAATGCCAAACTCATTGAACGGGGTACTAAACTCATACAAGAGGCCACTGGCCTCTCTTCAGAAGAGGCAAAACGTCGACTAATGACATATGGTAGCGTTCGCAAAGCACTTAAAAACTATGGAACCAAATAACAACAACAACACAGAAGGGACCGATCGCAAGAAGTTAATGAAAGGCTTCAAGTTTTTAGCCGGTTCTCTAATTCTAGCCTTTTCTGGCCCCACAATACTATACAGTGCATTTGGAAATAGAGACAAATTTTTGTACATCCCTGTTTTAATTGTGGGAAGTCTGATCTCCATCGGCGCAATATATTGTATTTATAAAGGCGTACAAACCATTATGCGAGCCATCTTTAACGATTAAGCCTCCTAAAAATTTAAATTATGCAACCCACTCCTCTCCTTTCAAGGTTCCTTTTATTCTTCGGCATTAGTCTGATAACAGTTTCAAGCTTTGCTCAACCTTTACACCCCGTCCAAATTGACAGCGTGGTACAAAAGGCTATGGAAACTTTTAACGTACCCGGCATGGCAGTGGCCGTGATAAAAGACGATACCGTTTTGTTGCAAAAGGGCTACGGAATTCAATCCATCAAGACCAAAAAGCCTGTCAATACGCAAACCTTGTTTGGAGTAGCCTCCAATACAAAGGCTTTCACTTCAGCGGCCTTGGCACAACTTGTGGACGAAAAAAAAATAACCTGGGATACTAGGGTTATTGATATCATCCCTGAATTCAAGTTATACGATCCTTATGTCACTCGAGAGTTTACCATTCGCGATTTGTTAACACATCGCAGTGGATTGGGATTGGGGGCAGGAGATCTCATGGTAATTCCCGAGGCGAATTCCACTTCCCTAGAGGAGATGATTCACAACCTACAATACTTAAAACCCGTATCTTCTTTCCGATCTAAATATGATTATGATAATTTACTCTATATCGTTGCTGGAGAAATCGTGACCCGCATTTCTGGAGTGGATTATGAAGATTATATTTCTACTCATTTTTTTAAACCGCTGCACATGACCAGAGCAACCATGGATTTGGAAAAAATAAGAGCGGACGATAATCGCATCGACGGTCATGCACCGGTTGATGGAGAATTGAAAATCACAAAAGAAACCTTTACTGAAATTGCCAAACCCGCTGCGGGTATCAATGCCTCAATTGAAGATATGGTGAAATGGGTAAAGGTTCGGTTAAACTACGGCCGGTACGGAGAAGATCAAAAAGACAGTCTTTTTAGTAAAAAACAAGCACGTGAAATGTGGACTGCACAAACCATCACTCCACATCAAAAAGGAAACTACAACACGCACTTCTCTGCTTACGGGCTCGGTTGGGCATTAAAAGACGTACAGGGCTATTTACAAGCCTCACACACCGGAGGCTTATTTGGAATTGTTAGCCGCATCACGTTGATCCCCGAATTAAAATTGGGAATTATCGTCTTGACCAATCAAGAATCTGGAGCGGCCTTCAACGCCGTTACCAACACAATAAAAGATGGCTATCTAGGAGTACAAAACCAGGACCGCATTCTGCAGTACAACCAATCCCGGCTGAAAGCCGAAAAAAAGGCACATCAGATCACCTCTAAAGTAAAGCAGGAAATCCAAGAGCAATTACGGATCAAAAAAGCACCTCTGATCTCCTTTGAAGAGATTGCAGGTACCTACAAGGATCCATGGTTCGGTGAAGTCACTATTCAAAAAACAAAGGACAAGGTCCGCTTTACATCTAAAAAATCCTTGAACCTTCAGGGAAACATGACCTACTACAAAGGGAGTACTTATGTGGTCAACTGGGATGATCCTTCTTTTAACGCAGATGCCTTTGTCACCTTTAGGTTAAATACGGAGGGGAGGGCTAATGGTTTTACCATCCAAGCTATTTCTCCATTAACAGATTTCAGTTTCGATTTTCAAGACCTAAACTTTAAAAAGATTGACTGATAAAGCACCCTTTTCCCGGTTTATAGCTGCAGTACTTTTATAAATCTGCAAAAACCCTATATTTGTAGTACAGGATGTTCTCCAAAAGAAGAGGCTTTCTGTCCACAACCCTTTTAGCGTCTTAAAATAACCCAATATGCATATTGATGCCCTTATTCCTCTTCTCATTCTTATTGGGTTTATGATCAGCTTATACGGTTCTATAGTGGGTTTTGGAGGAGGAATCTTCATGGTTCCCATCTTGGTCACCGTATTTGATTACCCATTAGACATCGCTGCAGGTACGGCTATGATTTCTCTTGTCCCCTCTTCCATTATATCGACCTATCTCAATCGTAAAAAAGGAAATGTGGATTTCAAAATGGGTATTTTATTGGAAATTCCCACCATGGTAGGGGTTGTATTGGGAAGTTTTATCTTGACCTATTTTGCACACAAAGGAAATCTTATCGTTCTGGAAGTACTCTTTGCTGTAATGATTTTGTCTATAGGAATCTCCTTTTTTCTGGGGAGAAAAGAAGAAAAAAATAACCAAGGCTTTTTTTATAAACTCAACAAAGTAAAACCTAGATTCGTGATCAAAAATCACATGAAGAGGGTCGCCTATCGAGTCAGCCTATACATGGCGCTCTTTTTTGGCTTAGTCGCCGGGGCGTTAGCTGGTCTCTTCGGTGTTGGAGGTGGGTTTATGAAAACTCCCATCATGTTAAAAGTCTTCAAAATTCCAGCCAAAATTGCCGCCGCAACCGCACTTTTTATGATTGTGATCACCAGTGTAACCGGCACAGTAATGCACTCCATGCAAGGTCATATTCTCTTCGAAAAAGCTTGGCCTGTCGCCCTTGGTTTTTCGTTGGGAGCCATTGCCGGATATAAGTTAAACACAAAGCTAAGGGACAAGTTCCTCGAAAAATTAATCGGCGTATCCCTGATCACGGCTGCTTTTATGATGTTCTTTAAATTTGTAATTATCGGGTAAACTTATCCTTTAATCAAGCTCTAATCTCTTTGTTTATGAAACTTTCACCCTTTCAACTTCTGTTCTTTTTTTTAATTCCTCTTTTATGCCCTCCCTCTGTCCACGCACAGACTGGGCTTAGCCCCATACAAATTGACAGTCTAGTAGAAGAGACCAGACAAGTTTTTAATATTCCAGGAATTGCAGTAGCAGTACTAAAAGACGGTCAGGAAATCGTAAAAAAAGGCTATGGTATCCGTTCCATAGCAACCCATGAAAAGGTAGATACCCAAACGATTTTCGGCATTGCATCGAATACAAAGGCGTTTACTTCTGCTGCATTGGCCCAATTGATTGACCAAGGGAAGATAGATTGGGACACAAAAGTTGAAGATGTGCTCCCCGAATTCAAGCTATACGATCCCTATGTCACTCGAGAATTTACCATTCGAGATTTACTTACGCATAGAAGCGGATTGGGACTAGGGGCAGGCGATTTGATGTTATGGCCGACCTCCAATACCACCACCATGCAAGAGCTCATTCATAACCTCAGGTATCTAAAACCCGTATCTTCTTTTCGAACCAAATACGATTATGACAATTTACTCTATATCGTTGCAGGAGAAGTGATTGCCCGAGTATCGGGAAAAACATATGAAGAATATCTTGAGCAGAACATCTTCAAGCCCCTAAAGATGGATCGAGCGAACCTCAATCTAGAGGTATTGAAAGCAGACCCGAACAGAATTTATGGTCATACACAAGTGGGTGGAAAACTCAAGGTGCTGCAGCACAACCCCTATTCCGACATTACCAAAGCAGCAGGGGGGATCTTTGCCTCCATAGACGACATGAGCAAATGGGTGCAAGCACGGCTAAACATGGGAAAATACGGCCCAGAGTTACAAGACAGTCTCTTTAGTGTAAAACAAGCCAAAGAAATGTGGGCCCCACAGACGATTATTCCTTCTGGGAAAGACGAATACAACACCCATTTTAAGGCATATGGATTGGGCTGGCGTCTACAAGATGCAGCAGGTTATTTGCAAGTATGGCATACGGGAGGACTCGGTGGCATCGTCAGTAAAGTTATGCTAGTTCCCGAATTGAATTTGGGTATTGTCGTTTTAACCAATCAAGAAGTAGGTGCTGCCTATGAAGCCATTATCAATTCCATTTTGGACGCTTATTTTGGAGTCCAAGGCAAAAATCGTATTCAACAATACCAAACCGCCCGTCAACAATCCTTTGCAAATGCCCACCGCATAGTACGTCAAGTGGATCAAGTACTCAAACAAAACGATCCCGGGGCGGGATTAAAATCAGCTCAAATACTAGGGAGGTATAAAGATGCATGGTTTGGAGAGGTAATCCTCACTGAAGAAAAAGATGGCCAACTTTATTTTTCCGCTATCAAATCACCGGATCTCAGCGGTCCCCTACAATTCTATAAAGGAAATACATATGTGATCAAATGGGATGATCCCACTATTGATGCGAACGCCTATGTCTTGTTCTCACTAGATGAAAATGGACGTGCCGAGGGGTTCAAGATGAAAGCGATTTCCCCCCTCACAGACTTCAGCTATGATTTTCAAGACTTGGATTTTAAACGGCTAAACTAAATTACTATTCTTATCTTTACATCTACAATACAAGTGCAGTAGGTTATGGAAAGCATTAGCATTTTTGACATGTTAAAAATAGGCGTCGGCCCATCGAGTTCCCACACGCTGGGGCCCTGGCGCGCCGCACAACAATGGATTAAAAAAATAAAAGATGACGGAAGGTTTGAGGCCATCGAACATATCCGAGTCGACTTATTTGGATCACTTTCGCTCACAGGGAAAGGACATGCCACCGATGTTGCTTGCGTATTGGGATTGAGTGGGTTTGATCCTGTTACCATCCCCATAGATAAAATAGACACTGAAATTAAACAGGTTAACGATACGCAGCTTTTGCGTTTTAATGGCGAAAAAAGTATTCCCTTCTCCATTCAGCAGGATATTGTTTTCAATCAAGATTTTCTCGACTTCCATCCTAATGGACTCCGGTTTACGGCTTACTATCCCGATGGCAAAAAATCTTCAGAGGACTACTACTCCATCGGTGGAGGGTTTGTCGTCCAAGAGGAACGGAAAAATGCCAAGCGAAAAGAAAAGCTCTTTGGTCAATTCCCCTTTCCCATTTCAAAGGGTAAAGAGTTATTGGCTTACTGCCAACAGGAAAATAAAAAGATCTCTGAAATTGTCTTGGAAAACGAACGCTCTCTACGAAGCGACGAAGACATCGATAAAGGAATTGCGGACATCTGGAAGGTTATGCTCGAATCCATTTATATCGGATGTCACACCGAAGGAACACTACCGGGGGGGCTCAATGTCAGACGTAGAGCTTATGCCAAGCACAAAGAACTGATCGGGAATGCCCAATATACAACACCGGAAGAATGGATAGAAGAAATACGAAAAACCAAAAAGAAGTTTAGAAGCATTCTAAGGTGGGTCAGCAGCTTCGCATTAGCCGTCAACGAAGTCAATGCTTCTTTAGGGCGAGTAGTCACCTCTCCGACAAATGGTGCTGCAGGGGTAATCCCAGCAGTACTCATGTATTATCAGGTAATTGAAAACCCAAACGCTAATTTTCAAGATATTAAACAATTTCTGTTAACGGCAGGAGAAATTGGGAGTCTCTTTAAAAAAAATGCAACCATTTCCGCTGCAATGGGGGGGTGCCAAGCAGAAATCGGGGTTTCTTCTTCCATGGCAGCAGGTGCGCTTACGGAGCTCTCCGGAGGAACTCCGGAACAGGTGCTCATGGCCGCAGAAATTGCAATGGAGCATCATTTGGGGCTCACCTGTGACCCCATAAAAGGTTTGGTCCAAATCCCCTGCATCGAGCGCAACACCATGGGTGCCATCAAGGCCATTAATGCGGCAGAATTGGCCATTAACGGAGATGTTACCGCTGCCCGAGTCACCTTCGATGAAGTCGTGGAAACCATGTGGGAAACCGCCAAGGACATGAGCTCAAAGTATAAAGAAACCAGTACCGGAGGTTTGGCTGTGCGAGTCAACCTGTCGGATTGCTAAAAATACTCTATTCAAACTATGAAATACAGTTTTCTTAATGATTATGCGGAAGGTGCCCACCCAACCATTCTGCAAAAGTTATCCACAACTAACCGGATACAGCAGGTCGGCTACGGTCAAGATTTTTATTCGTTAGAAGCAGCAAACTTAATCAAGGAAAAATTGGAGAACCCTGCAGCAAAGATTTTTTTTATATCTGGAGGTACGCAGGCCAATCTATTAATTATTTCTTCGTTGTTACTGCCTCACGAGGCTGTCATTAGCGCCGAATCAGGTCATATCGCAGAACACGAAGCAGGAGCCATTGAAGCTACTGGTCACAAAGTCCTGACAGCCCCCACAAAAGATGGTAAATTACAACCTGAACAGCTCAGGCCCGTCCTTGAACAATATTCCATGCGACCCCATGTGGTAAAGCCTCGGTTAGTTTATATTTCCAATGCCAGCGAATTGGGAACCATATATACCAAAAATGAGTTGCGTCAACTCTATAGGTTCTGTCAAGAGAACAACCTTTTACTTTTCATGGACGGTGCAAGACTAGGCGTTGCCCTTACGGCCTCAACCAATGATTTGACCTTTCCGGATCTCGCGCATTACACTGATGTTTTCTATATTGGAGGAACAAAAAACGGGGCTCTTTTGGGAGAAGCAGTGGTCTTTAACAAACCTGAACTCTGTAAATATTTTGATTACCAGGTTAAGCAAAAAGGGGCACTACTGGCGAAAGGGCGACTTCTGGGAATTCAGTTCCTTACCCTATTTCAAACAGACCTCTTCTTTGAATTGGCCCAGCATGCCAATGATCTCGCACAAAAAATTGCGCGAGAATTAGAAAACTTAGGGTTTCCTTTTCTCCTCAACTCTCCTACCAATCAAATCTTCCCCATCCTATCAAAAACACAAATTGAGAAATTACACCAACAGTATTCTTTTTTAGAATGGAAGCAAGTGGATGCTCAAAACACCGCCATACGGCTCGTCACTTCATGGGCAACGCAGCAATCGGATATCGATCGATTTATAGAAGCCGTGAAAAACCTATAAAACCCTCCTTTTTTAGCCCCCTAAAAAGCCACCTTCTTTCCCACAAAATCCGTATGTTTGTATCGAATTAAAACCTATACAATGCCAGAGCTTACTAAACTAAAAGATTTTGCTACTCAAGTCCGTCGCGACATCTTACGGCAAACGCATCATGTCAATTCGGGGCACCCAGGAGGCTCTTTGGGCTGTACGGAGTTCTTCGTTGCCCTCTATCAGGAAATAATGGATTACCACACCGATTTCTCTATGGACGGAAAAAATGAGGATTTGTTTTTCTTATCCAACGGACATATTTCCCCTGTCTTCTATAGCGTATTGGCCCGTAGCGGATTTTTTCCTGTCGAAGAGCTGGCAACGTTTAGAAAAATCAATTCAAGACTTCAAGGTCACCCTACCACCCATGAAGGCCTTCCGGGTATCCGTGTAGCCTCTGGATCTTTAGGACAAGGTCTATCGGTGGCATTGGGAGCCGCGCAAACCAAAAAACTGAATGGGGACCAACATTTGGTATATACACTTCACGGAGACGGAGAGCTGGAAGAAGGCCAAAATTGGGAGGCCATTCTATATGCGGCAGGGAACAACATCGATAATATCATTGCCACTATTGACTATAACAAAAAGCAAATCGATGGCTCCACAGACGACGTTCTGCCTCTTGGAAACCTGAGAAAGAAATTTGAAGCCTTTGATTGGGAAGTTCTGGAAATTGAAGATGGAAATAACATAGAACAGGTCATTGACGGACTAAAAGAAGCTAAAGCACGTACAGGAAAAGGAAAACCCATTTGTATTTTAATGCATACAGAAATGGGGAACGGCGTTGATTTTATGATGGGAACTCACGAATGGCATGGTAAAGCACCCAATGACGAGCAGTTGGAAAAGGCTCTGGCACAAAACCCGGAAACATTAGGCGATTATCCACTATAAATAAGAATAAAATTTGACCCCCTTTTCAATAAAATAAGAAATAAAATCTCATGAAATATACTAACTCCGGAAACATCGATACACGTTCAGGTTTTGGAGCAGGACTCACCCAGCTGGGTAAGACCCACAAAGATGTGGTCGCTTTATGTGCAGACTTAACAGGTTCACTCAAGATGACCGATTTTAAGAACAACCATCCCGAGCGCTTTTTCCAGGTAGGCATCGCCGAGGCGAATATGATAGGACTTGCGGCAGGGATGACAATTGGTGGAAAAATTCCCTTTGCAGGAACTTTTGCCAATTTCGCTACCGGCAGAGTCTATGATCAAATCCGGCAAAGCGTAGCTTACTCCGGTAAAAATGTAAAGATCTGTGCTTCTCATGCAGGGATTACCTTAGGCGAAGATGGAGCGACGCACCAGATCTTGGAAGATATAGGGCTGATGAAAATGCTTCCCGGAATGACCGTAATCAATCCTTGTGATTATAATCAAACCAAAGCCGCAACTTTAGCGATTGCCGATTATCAAGGTCCTGTATATTTACGATTTGGACGCCCTAAAGTGCCCAACTTCACTCCTGAAAACCAAGTCTTTGAAATTGGAAAGGCACTTCAACTCACTCAGGGAAAAGAGGTCACTATCATTGCAACAGGACACTTGGTTTGGGAAGCCCTGTTAGCCGCAGAGGAATTGGAAAAGAAAGGTCTTTCCGCTGAAGTGATCAATATCCATACGATTAAGCCTATCGATAAAGAGGCCATTATTGCCTCGGTTAAAAAGACAGGCTGTGTGGTCACAGCTGAAGAACACAATTATCTTGGAGGATTGGGAGAAAGTGTAGCGCGAACCTTGGCAGAAAATTATCCGGCTCCTCAAGAATTTGTAGCTACTCAAGATACCTTTGGAGAAAGTGGAACACCCGCAGAACTCATGGAAAAATATGGATTGAACGCCCGCTCAATTGTTACAAAAGCAGAGAAAGCCATCAAAAGAAAGTAAAATATTTCCTTTAGTGTAATCCCCTAATACCACCTTCATTTGAGGTGGTTTTTTTATGGAGTAATGCTTGCACTCATTGAAAATCATCACGCAGTTTGTCTTCCTTTTTTGGGGGAGCTAAAGCTTCTTAAACGCTTGCCTTATAATCACCTTGTTTTTATTATATTTGGGTGCAACTAGAGCCCGTAAAGTTGATTTAAAATTTAAACACTCTCTCCATGAATACTATGAAATCGTATTTTTTGTTCTTTTTTTTAATCCCCTTAGTCTCGCTGGGACAGAAGAAACCTTTAGACCACTCAGTTTACGACAGTTGGCAACATATCGGTGAAAAAGTCTTATCGCAGGATGGGAATTGGGTGTTCTATACGATTCTTCCTCAGGAAGGAGACGGTACACTAATTGTCCAGTCTACTGCAAATGCCAAGGACCGGCAACAAATTGCAAGAGGGTATCAAGCCAAATTCACTCCTGATAGTCAACACCTTATTTTTAAAATTAAACCGGAGTATCAAAAAACCCGTCAAGCCAAAATCAACAAGAAGGCCAAA
This sequence comes from Bacteroidota bacterium, assembly GCA_021793535.1. Classification (GTDB taxonomy): domain Bacteria; phylum Bacteroidota; class Bacteroidia; order Flavobacteriales; family Flavobacteriaceae; genus JAJYSO01. The sequence continues at coordinate 16,999 of JAJYSO010000003.1, forward strand.
GATGATATGCCAAAAGACTCTTTGGGGATTTTAAATCTCTCTACCGGTAATTTGGTTACCATAGAACGCATTGAATCCTATCAAATCCCTAAAGAAGAATCAGCCTGGATAAGTTTTAAAGCCTATCCCCACAAAGCAGCTTCTACCAACAAAACAGTTAAAAAATTAGAAAACCGCATTGATTCTTTAAAAAATGTCATTCAACAACTAAAGGGGGAAAACAGTCCGTCGAAAGAGGAGGAATCGCTTGTCGATCAAAAGGATAAAACTTCACTCAAAGGGGCAGAATTGGTCCTCTATAACCTCCAAAACAATAAGCAAATTTCCTTTTCCGAAGTAGGTGATTACAAAATAGCAGACAAGGGGAACCGCGCAGCTTTGGTTAAATATCACCTTTCTCCCGACAGTATCCGCAACAGCGCTGTACTCTTGATCAACCTCTCCAAGCAACGTACCGATACGCTTTTAAAAAACATCAATCAAGCCAAGAACTTTGCTTTTAACAAGGAAGCCAACCGGTTAGCCTTTATTGCTGAAAGTGGTGATGCGTCCAAAGTTAAACCCAAAATTTTTGACCTTTACCTCTATAATGAAGCCGAAGATGCCGTAGCACAAATTGCAAACTCCTCCCATCAAGAAATTCCCGATGGATACAGTGTCAGTGAATTCGGCAAGATAGATTTTAGTGAAAACGGTCAAAAGGTGTTCTTTGGAACTGCTCCTATACCAGCTGATAAAGACACTTCACTGGTTGATATTGATCTGGTCAAAATCGATATCTGGAATTATAAAGATGACTATTTGCAGCCCTATCAGTTAAAAAACCTCAAAAGAGAAAAAGAGCGTAACTATTTGGCATATTATGATCTGCAAACAAAAAAAATTCATCAATTAGGAACCGAAGGATTACCTCGGATCCAAACAATGGATGAAGGAAATAGTCAATATGCTATAGGTATAACAGATACCAACCGAAGGATCGCTTCACAATGGGCAGGAAAAACTTTAAAAGATATCTATCTTCTGGATACAGAAAAGAAAAGCTCGCACCTCGTTCAGAAAAACTTCGACGGTTACATCTACCCCTCTCCAAAGGGGCACTACATTTTGTTCTATGACAATAAGCACAAAGCGTACTTTACTTATGACAACAAAGAACAAACCTATCAAAACATAACAGAAAAAATCAAAGTCCCTCTATACGACGAACTCAATGATATTCCAACAGACCCTCGCCCCTACGGCGTGATGGGATGGCTTGCGGATGATGAGGCATTATTCATTTACGATCGTTATGATGTTTGGAAAGTAGATCCCAAGGGTAAGAAAAGCCCAAAATTGATGACCCCTAATGGAAGAGAAAGTCGAGTGAGTTACCGCTACAAGCAAACCGATCCAGAGCAGCGGTACCTCCGCAAAGATCAGCTCCTTGTCTTTCAGCTTTTCAATGACCAAACCAAAGCTGCCGAGTTGGCAGAAACTAAACTGGGTAAAAGCTTTAAATTTAAAAGTATCAGCGGTGGAGATGTTGCCTTCAGCTCGCGTATAGGGGCGTCTAAGGATGGGAAAGAACTTCTCTATACCAAAGAAAGTTACATTAAATCTCCCGATCTATATCTCTATAGGTCAGGAAGAGAAGAAAAATTATCTGCACTCAATCCCCAACAAGAACAATACAATTGGGGAACTGCAGAACTGTTTAATTGGACCACCTATAGTGGAAAAGCATCCACCGGAGTCCTATACAAGCCAGAAAACTTTGATCCCGAAAAGAAATATCCGGTCATCCTCTATTTCTATGAGAGACGTTCAAACAGTCTACACGAATACATTCCCCCAGAGCCTACGCGTAGCAGGCTGAACATCTCTTTATTTGTCAGCCAAGGCTATTTGGTTTTTGAGCCGGACATCGCCTATGACATCGGACACCCAGGGCCGTCAGCTTATGATTATATCGTTAGCGGAGCTGAAGCACTGGCAAAAGAAAAATGGGTAGACGCAAAAAACATGGGCATCCAGGGCCAAAGCTGGGGGGGCTATCAAGTGGCCTACCTCATTACCCAAACCGATCTGTTCAAGGCAGCTTGGGCAGGAGCTCCTGTGGTAAATATGTTTAGCGCCTATGGAGGAATCCGCTGGGGCACTGGTCTTAACAGACAATTCCAATACGAAAAAACGCAAAGCCGAATTGGCGCTACCATCTGGGAAAAACCAGAGCTTTATATCGAAAATTCGCCTCTTTTCGAACTTCCCAAGGTCCATACCCCAGTGGTGATTATGCATAATGACCAAGATGGAGCCGTTCCTTGGTATCAGGGAATAGAAATGTTTACTGCACTTCGGCGTTTAGGAAAGCCCGTATGGTTTTTAAACTATAATGGTGAAGATCATAATCTGATTCAACGAAAAAATAAAAAAGACATTCAAATTCGAGAACTCCAGTTTTTTGATTATCTTTTAAAAGGTAAAAAACCGGCCAAATGGATTTCGGAAGGTGTGCCGGCCACAGAAAAAGGAATTGATTGGGGACTGGAAGTTAATTAATCATAAAGTTTATGCATAGGAGCAATCCATCAGCGGGCTACAGGTTTCGAGCAGCGCTAAAGAAAGAAAAACCACTCCAGATTGTCGGAGCCACTACGGCTAATCATGCGTTGTTGGCTGAACAAGCAGGTTTCAATGCCCTTTATCTTTCAGGTGGAGGGGTAGCCGCCGGATCCTTGGGCGTTCCCGATTTGGGTATTACCAATTTAGAAGACATCCTCATCGATATCCGCAGAATAACAAATGTCACTGACCTCCCCCTATTGGTGGATGTGGACACCGGTTTTGGACCTTCTGCTTTCAATATTGCTCGGACGGTCAAAGAACTCATCCGAAATGGAGCGGCGGCTCTTCACATGGAAGATCAGGTGGGGGCCAAACGATGCGGTCATCGCCCCAATAAAGAACTGGTCAGTAAATCGGAGATGATGGATCGGCTAAAAGCCGCAACGGATGCCAGAACCGATGAACATTTCGTAATTGGTGCCCGCACAGATGCTTTTGCCAATGAAGGACTCCAAGGGGCCCTCGATCGTGCCGTAGCCTATAAAGAAGCAGGCGCCGATTTTATCTTTGCAGAGGCCGTCCCAGATTTAAGTGCTTACCAAAAGTTTGTCGATCAAACGGGAATCCCGGTCTTAGCGAATATCACTGAATTTGGTCAAATAGACCTGTATACGGTAGAGGAATTAAAAAAAGCTGGAGTGGAGCTTATTCTTTACCCCTTGTCGGCTTTCAGAGCGGCAAATAAAGCGGCACAAAATGTATACGAACACATCCGACAGGACGGAACCCAAAAAGAAGTCTTGCATACGATGCAAACACGTGACGAATTATACAAGAGTATCGGATATTACGAATACGAAAGGAAGTTGGACCATTTATATAAAGCATAGCTTATGTCAGAGGAGATAAAATTCAAACCCAAAAAAAGCGTGGCTCTTTCTGGAGTGACCGCTGGGAATACTGCTTTAGCCACCGTGGGAAAAAGCGGAAACGACTTGCATTACCGAGGATATGACATCCTTGATTTAGCAGAGAAAGTACAATTTGAAGAAGTTGCTCATCTTCTTATCTATGGAAAACTCCCTACAGCTTCACAACTGGATGCCTATAAAGCCAAATTAAAATCTTACCGAGGGCTTCCTCAACCGCTAAAAGAAGTGCTCAAACAGATTCCTGGAGCAGCGCACCCCATGGATGTGCTGCGCACAAGTACATCTGTGCTCGGCACCTTATTCCCGGAAAAATCAGATCATAATATTGCCGGGGCAAAGGATATTGCCGATAAGCTAATTGCCTCTTTCGCCTCAGTACTACTTTATTGGTATCATTATTCACACAACGGAAAAGAGATTGTGGTAGAAACAGATGATGACTCCATAGGCGGTCATTTTCTGCACCTTTTACACGGCAAAAAACCAGAGTTTTCTTGGGTTAAAGCCATGAACACCTCTCTTAACCTCTATGCAGAACACGAATTCAATGCTTCGACGTTTACCAGTCGAGTTATCGCCGGTACAGGATCTGATCTCTACTCGGCAATATCGGGAGCTATTGGAGCCCTTAGAGGAGCCAAACACGGAGGAGCCAACGAAGTGGCATTTACCATACAAAGCCGATATGGTTCTGTTGGTGAGGCAGAGAAAGACATCAAGGAGCGCGTGGCAAATAAAGAAATTATCATTGGTTTTGGTCATCCGGTTTACACCCTTTCAGATCCCAGAAATGTCATCATCAAAAAGGTGGCAAAAAGCCTATCTGAAGAAGCTGAGGATCTTTTGCTCTTCAACATAGCCGAACGCATCGAAACAGTAATGTGGCAAGAGAAAAAAATGTTCCCAAACCTAGATTGGTTCTCAGCCGTCTCATATCACCGAATGGGGATTCCTACTTTAATGTTTACACCGCTCTTTGTCATTGCACGAACTACGGGATGGAGCGCTCATGTCATGGAGCAACGCCAAGACGGCAAAATCATCAGGCCCAGCGCCCACTACATTGGTCCAGAAAATCGAGAATTCATTCCCATAAGCAAAAGAAAATAATAATATTCCTTATAAAATTCTACCTATGGATAACCTTAAATCTGCTCAAAGGCCTCAACCGGATCAAGTCCTTCAAGACATTGCCGATTACGTGCTGGACTATAAAATTAAAAGCAGTCTCGCATGGGAAACAGCCCAGTATGATCTTTTGGATACGATTGGCTGTGGTTTGGAGGCCCTTACCTACCCAGCCTGTAGAAAACTCATGGGCCCTGTTGTCAAAGGAACCTTTGTGCCAAATGGAGCCAAAGTGCCTGGCACACAATTCCAATTGGATCCCATTCAAGCGGCTTTTAATATTGGCTGTATGAACAGGTGGCTAGACTTCAACGATACCTTCCTAGCTGCCGAATGGGGGCATCCTTCCGATAACTTGGGAAGCATATTGGCTGTGGCTGATTGGGTCTCTAGAACCCATATCGCAGAAGGGAAAAAGCCTTTAAAAATGAAGAAGGTATTGGAAGCACTCATTAAAGCCTTAGAAATTCAAGGCTGTCTCGCTCTTGAAAATTCTTTCAACGCTGTCGGCCTAGACCATGTCATTCTGGTCAAGATAGCCTCTACCGCCGTGGCAGCTGAACTGCTCGGGCTGGAAAGAGCAGAAATCATCAATGCCTTGAGCTTAGCCTTTGTAGACGGGCAATCTTTACGAACTTATCGGCACGCACCCAACACGGGAAGTAGAAAATCTTGGGCAGCAGGAGACGCCACGGCGCGAGCGGTGCGCTTAGCCCTGATGGCAAAAACAGGAGAAATGGGTTATCCATCTGCCTTGACAGCACCCACGTGGGGCTTCTACGACGTCTGCTTTAAAGGAAAAGCGTTTCAGTTCCAAAGACCCTATTCCAGCTATGTTATGGAAAATATCCTTTTTAAAGTTTCGTTTCCTGCCGAGTTTCATGCACAAACAGCTGTCGAAGCTGCAATGACACTCCACCAAACCTTAAAAAGTAAAAATAAGACTGTGGAGGACATTGCTAACATACAGATTCGAACTCATGAAGCAGCTCTTCGCATCATCGATAAAACAGGTCCGCTTAACAATCCAGCAGACCGCGACCATTGTCTTCAATATATGATTGCTATACCCTTACTTTTTGGCCGCCTCACGGCAGCAGATTACGAGAATGAGATCGCCAAAGACCCCAGAATTGACATTTTGCGCAACAAAATGGTCACCCAAGAAGACAAGCAGTTTACAAAAGACTATCACAATCCTGATAAGCGCTCAATCGCCAATGGGTTGACCATCGTATTTAAAGACGGCTCACAAGTCGAAGAGGTGGTCGTAGAATATCCCATTGGCCACAAACGAAGACGCCAAGAAGGCTTTCCAAAATTAATCGAGAAATTCAGAGTAAACTTAAACCGCATCTTTCCAGTTAAACAGCAAGAGCTCATTTTAAAGGAGACCTTGGAATACGATCGACTTGTCAATATGGATGTCAACAAATTTATGGATCTCTTTGTCATCTAAACTACATTACCCTCATCAGAATCAAGGTAAACATCATCAAAATTAACAAGATAAATCAAGTACAGATGAGCAACAAAACTTTAGCCATGTTAGCCTATGTTACCATTTTTGGATGGCTGATTGCCTTCCTCGTAAAAAGACAGGAAACCGATGCCTTCCGCCGGTATCACCTCAAACAAGGATTTGGCCTTTTCTTAACCGGACTCATTCTTAATCTTGGGGCAAGCATGCTCATGCAAGTTTCATCATCCTTTAATTTTACTGGAAACCTTGCTGGCTTATCGATTCTAATCCTATCGGTTATCGGTATCATTACAGCTTCAAGGATGCAAGAGAAACCCCTCCCCATCATCGGAGGATTATTTGAAAACAGTTTTAATTTTCTATGATATTTTTTTCGGTACCGGATCTATGAAGCTTTTGCTTCCTGCTGTATGAACTGAACCTCATAAAGATTGCGGTAATAGCCATGTTCCAATTTCAACAGCTCTTCATGGGTACCCTCCTCCACAATCTTTCCATGATCCATCACAATAATTTTGTCTGCATTCTTAATGGTGGCCAGACGGTGTGCAATAACAATAGAGGTATGTCCTTTGGTCAACTTATCAGTAGCTTCTTGAATCAATTGCTCACTCTCGGTATCCACAGATGATGTCGCCTCATCCAATACCAA
>JAJYSO010000214.1 GCA_021793535.1 Bacteroidota bacterium
GATCTTCGGTCAAAGAGGGGCGTCCGGTCTTTTCCTGGGCCAGTTTAACGGCCTCTTCCAGATCTCGGGCCACTACAAAATCATCAGTTCCATTCCCATAATAATAGGCTGGGATGCGATGGCCCCACCATAATTGTCTAGAAATATTCCAATCACGGATATGATTCATCCAATGCGCATAAGTATTCTTAAACTTGTCCGGGAAAAGATGGATTTCATCGGAGGTTAAAACAGCCTTAATCGCGGGTTTGACCAACTCCTCCATCTTTAAAAACCATTGATCTGAAAGCCGAGGTTCAATCACGGCTTTTGTCCGCTCCGAAGTTCCCACTTTATTGACATAGTCCTCCGCTTTCAACAAAAACTCTTTCTCTTCCAATTCTCTTACAAATTCATCTCGAACGACAAAGCGATCTTTACCTTGGTAATGCAAGCCATAGGCATTCAAAGTTCCATCATCATTAAAGATATCTACAACTTCCAAGTGGTGCTGGTCCCCTAAAATTTTATCGTTGGGGTCATGAGCAGGAGTCACTTTTAAGCACCCTGTTCCAAATTCCATGTCGACATATTCATCGGCTATCACAGGAATCTCCCGTCCGACAATAGGAACCACCACCGTCTTTCCCTTTAAATGTTGATATCGCTTGTCATTGGGGTGGATACAAATTGCGGTATCTCCAAAGATCGTCTCGGGCCGAGTGGTCGCTATTACCAAATGGGTTTTACTATCCTTAATTGGATACTTGACATAATACAGTTTTCCCTGTCGCTCTTCGTAAATAACTTCCTCATCGGACAAAGTCGTCTGGGCTTCTGGATCCCAATTCACCATACGGTACCCCCTATAAATTTGTCCCTTGTTATACAAGTCCACAAAAACTTTGATCACCGATTGGTACAGGTCTTCATCCAAGGTAAATTTAGTCCGTTCCCAGTCACAAGAAGCTCCTAATCTTTGTAGCTGTTTCAAGATCTTCCCACCATAACTCTCAGTCCATTCCCAAGCGTGCTTCAAAAATTCGTCTCTTCCAATGTCGTTTTTAGAAATCCCCTCTTGTTTCAATTTAGCCACAACTTTCGCCTCGGTAGCTATAGAGGCATGATCTGTTCCCGGGACCCAACAGGCATTGTACCCTTTTAAACGGGCACGGCGAATCAAAACGTCTTGGATTGTATTGTTCAACATATGTCCCATATGTAAAATACCGGTGACATTAGGCGGAGGAATAACAATCGTATATGCTTCCTTTTCATTCACTTCAGAATGAAAATAGTTGTGCTCCATCCAGTATTTATACCATTTGTTTTCTATTTTCTGAGGATCATATTTGGCGGGTAACTCCATAAGGATATTCGTTTTAATAAGCGACAAATGTAACTATAAAGTCCAAATTTATAAAGGCAAAGACAGAACATAAATTCAAATAAACGAAATGATCTCTGCGGTATTTTTAAAGCAAACAGCCACTTTATAAACTGTTCTATAAAGTGGCTGCTTTTAAAAAGTGATTGTGCTTTGTTAACCGTTCATCGATATTAAAAACTCTTCATTATTAATCGAGTCTTTTACTTTATCTCGAATGAACTCCATTGCCTCTACAGGATTCATATCAGCTAAGTATTTTCGCAACACCCACATTCTTTGTACTGTTTTTTCATCCAAAAGCAGGTCATCGCGACGCGTACTTGATTTGGTCAAATCAATGGCCGGGAAAATACGACGGTTGGCAATATTTCGGTCCAACATCAATTCCATATTTCCCGTTCCTTTAAACTCTTCAAAAATAACTTCATCCATTCGTGAACCAGTATCCACCAAAGCAGTAGCTATAATCGACAGGGACCCGCCACCTTCAATATTTCTTGCCGCACCAAAAAACCGCTTGGGTTTATGCAAAGCATTGGCATCTACCCCTCCACTCAATACTTTGCCACTAGCCGGTTGAACGGTATTGTAGGCCCTGGCCAATCGCGTAATGGAATCTAAAAGAATAACCACATCGTGGCCGCACTCCACCAAACGTTTAGCTTTGTGTAAAACAATATCGGCCACGCGCACGTGGTCCCGAGCCTCCTTATCAAAAGTAGAGGCCACAACTTCTCCTTTTACACTTCGTTGCATATCGGTCACCTCTTCTGGACGCTCATCAATCAATAAAATAATTTGATATACTTCAGGATGATTGGCGGCAATTGCATTGGCAATATCCTTGAGCAACATTGTTTTTCCCGTCTTTGGCTGTGAAACAATCATCCCCCGCTGTCCCTTCCCTATGGGAGCAAACAGGTCCATAATGCGTGTAGAAAGCGTACTGGCCTTCTCTGCAATTTTAAAACGCTCCTGAGGGAACAATGGGGTCAAATGCTCAAAAGCCACACGATCGCGGACCACTTGAGGATCCAGTCCATTAATTTTACTGATTTTGATCAGTGGAAAATACTTTTCCCCTTCTTTTGGAGGCCGAACCTCTCCGAGTACCGTGTCTCCAGTTTTTAATCCAAAGAGGCGAATCTGCGACTGAGAAACATAAATATCATCCGGTGAAGAGATGTAGTTGTAGTCGGAAGACCGTAAAAAGCCATAACCGTCCTGCATCATATCCAACACTCCCTCGCTCTCGATGATTGCATCAAATTCATAATCGGGTTTTCGATATGGGTTTTTATTCTCCCCGCCGCTGCTATTATTGTTGTTGCCGTTGTTGTTATTGTTTCCATTTCCCGGCGCTGCACTCGCATGCCCCCCACTCTTTTTATGATTCTTTTGTCGGCTTTGGTTTTTATGCTCCTTTGGATGATGAGCAGGTTTACCTTTATCCTCCTTTTTACTGGTTTTGGACTCCACTGCCGGTTTGGCCTTAGACTGTTGTTTCTCTTGGGGTTTCTTTGGGTTTTCTTTTTCCGAAGCCTTGTCACTTACCGGTGCCTTCTGTTGAGGATTCTTCGTTTTTTTATGGTTATAAGGCGCTCTAGAAGCTCTTTTGGGTTTGTGGGTATGCTTGGGGTTATTCTTTTCGCTCTGCCCTTTATCCGTTACAACAGGATCGTTGCTAAGGGCTTCTTTGGTCTTTTGAGGGTTATCAGCCTGATAATCTAAAATCTGATAAATAAGATCCAATTTTCTGTAACTCCTTACCTTAGGCACATTCAAAGATTTTGCAATCTCTTGAAGCTCAGGTAACTTTTTAGTTTTGAGTTCTGAAATTTCTAACATGTAGCTTTACTAAAATTAAAATATAAGTATTGATTTAAATAGTTTTGAAGTATATCGAAACGAAGATGTGTATAGATGATATTTTCTGTACGTAAGAGTTTGAGAAAGAGTTTTCTCCGTGATTCTAAAGACAAACAAAAATGCGTTTGTAACTGCAATAATACAACTTTATTTTAATAATTAGCTTTTCTTTCCAAAAGTTTCTCTTATTTTTGCTCAAGCATTTTTTAAAAATGATTCAACGTATTCAATCCATATTTCTCTTGATCGCGGCAGCATTGTATGGCCTGGGCTCTTTCCTTGTTCCCGATTGGGATTTTGGAAAAAAAGAGTTATGGCTGCTTTATAACGAAAACTACCTTTCCATTTGGTATTTGATTATGGCGGCCTTATCTTTGGGCGTTATTTTTATTTTTAAAAATCGCTCTTTACAATTAAGACTTATACGGATCACCATATTTTTGAGTTTGGTTTTACTGGGATTTTTCGTATACTGGTTTCTAAATTTACCTGGAGAGGCGAGTTTTTCGGAACTCCTTTCTAAGAAGGGTATTGGGGTTATTATCCCTTTAGTTTCTATCGTTTTTTTAAGGATGGCTTACCGAGCCATTAAAAGGGACGATGATCTTGTAAAATCTGTAGATCGGATACGATAAACCTAATCTTAGTAATATTAGTGCGTGGGAAACCGCTTTTCTTGTTAGAAAAGCGGTTTTCTTGGTTTAAGGAAAACGCCATCTCTTTTAAAAGCGCAGTAAAAACTTAAAAATATGCTTATATTTCGCATAAATACATGATCATGACTGTCCAAAATATCATCAACGAAATCGAAAAATTGGCCCCCTTGGACTATGCCGAAGAGTTCGATAACGTCGGCCTATTGGTGGGAGATAAAAATGTAGAAGTCCAGGGAATCCTAATAGCCCATGACTGCCTGGAGAGCGTAGTTGAAGAGGCGCTTGAAAAAAAATGCAATCTCATTGTCAGCTATCATCCTATCCTTTTTAAAGGGCTAAAACGCATTACGGGAGATACCTACGTTCAAAAGGCAGTAATCAAAGCTGTTCAACATCGTATTTGCATCTATGCCACCCATACTGCGCTAGATAATTCCTTTGAGGGAATGAATGCTATGATTT
>JAJYSO010000215.1 GCA_021793535.1 Bacteroidota bacterium
CGATCTATGATCCTCGATCCTATTATTCTACCTCTAGACGATTAGCCGCAGAGACTCCGAATTCATGGTATGTAAATCAATATGATAATCCCGCAAACGCACAGGCACATTATGAAACCACAGGTCCAGAGATATGGGAACAAACAGCGGGTAAGGTCACTCATTTTGTTGTGGGGGTAGGCACCGGCGGAACCATTACGGGAGTTGGCCGCTATTTAAAAGAAAAAAACCCGGAGATCAAAGTGTGGGGAATTGATACCTATGGTTCGATTTTAAAGCAATACCACGAAACAGGGGTGATTGATGAGCGGGAAATATATCCGTATACAACAGAAGGTATTGGAGAAGATATTTTACCAAAAAACGTGGATTTCAATATTATTGATGGGTTTACCAAGGTAACAGACAAGGATGCGGCCATCTATACGCGTAGGCTTGCCCGAGAGGAAGGAATGTTTTTGGGAAATTCGGCTGGTGCTGCAGCCAAGGGCTTACTTCAATTAAAAGCACATTTTTCTAAAAAAGATGTGGTGGTCGTCTTATTCCATGACCATGGCAGCCGCTATGTGGGCAAGATCTATAATGATGAATGGATGAAGGCGCAAGGGTTTTTGGAATGAGAGCGGTTCCTAAGCTCCCAACTTTTTGCTAGAAAACTCCGTTAAAGAATGGTTTGAAAACTTGAGCTCGATAGCAATGGGGTTGCAACAGTTTTCGCAATCTTCCACGTATTGCTGCTCTTCTACAGAAGGATCCAGTAGCATGGAAATTTCCGACCAGCAATAGGGGCATATGAAAAAGTGTTCTACCATCAGTGTTCGTATTGTTCCTGCAACTTTTCCCATTTTTGAAGGAGTTGTTCTAATTTCGTTTTATCTGCATGATAGGCATCAAAAAAAGAAGGATCGGCGGCTGTTTTTTCGTAATCTACGGCAAGAGCAAGGTCTTTTTCTTCAATTTGTTTTTCCAATTTGGAGATCTGGGATTCTACTTTAGAAATCTTATTTTTTAGCTTTTTCTTGTTTTTTTGATCCTCATAACTATCTTTTCCCGTATTTATACGGACTGTTTTTTGAGGTGAAGTTGCTTTAGACTTCTTTTCGACTTCCCGCATATTTTGCATTTCTCGTTGTTCAAGAAAGAAATCGATATCGCCGAGATACTGCTTGAGTTTATGATCTCTGAACTCGTAGACACTCTGGGTGAGTCCTTGTAGAAAATCCCGATCATGAGAGACGATGATGAGGGTTCCTTCAAAATTTTTAAGTGCTTCTTTAAGTACGTTTTTGGATTGGATATCCAAGTGATTCGTCGGTTCATCCATAATGAGCACATTGAAGGGCTGCAACAACATTTTAGCCAATGCGAGTCGGTTGCGTTCCCCACCGGATAACACCTTGACGTATTTCTCTACCTCTTCTCCTCTAAAGAGGAAAGCGCCGAGAATATCTCGCACATTTTTTCGATTGGTTTCATTGGCTGCTTCAATCATAGTGTCTAGCACCGTCTTGTTCCCATCCAAATAATCCGCTTGATTTTGGGCAAAGTATCCGATTTGCACATTGTGCCCCAGTTTGACTTCCCCTTGATGATCGAGCTCACCAATAATAATTTTGGCCAAGGTGGATTTTCCTTGTCCATTTTGACCTACAAAAGCTGTTTTAGCACTGCGATCAATATGGAGGTCAATAGTGTCCAGAACAGTTTTAGGGCCAAAGGTTTTTGAGATGTTATGGAGCTCGAGTACAACTTTTCCCGGTTGTACAGATACCGGAAAGCGAAGGTGCATCACAGCGTTATCCTCTTCGTCTATTTCGATGCGCTCCATTCGATCTAATTTTTTGATCAAGGATTGCGCCATGGTGGCTTTACTGGCTTTAGCTCGAAATTTCTCGATAAGCTTTTCGGTATGTTCAATTTCTTTTTGCTGGTTTTTTTGAGCGGCAAGTTGCAATGCTCGTCGCTCTTTTCTCAACTGAAGATATTCGGAATAGGGCTTGTTATAGTCGTAGATATGCCCCTGTACGATCTCAATGGTTCTATTGGTGACATTATCGAGGAACATTTTATCATGGGAGACGATGACCACACAGCCCGGATAAGTTTTTAAAAAGGTTTCTAGCCAAATAATGCTTTCAATATCCAAGTGATTAGTGGGTTCATCTAACAGCAGGACATCATTTTGTTGCAAGAGGAGCTTGGCGAGTTCTATACGCATGCGCCAGCCTCCGGAAAAAGTATCTGTTTTTTTATGAAAGTCTTCTGACAAAAATCCGAGGCCCTTTAAGATCCGTTCTGTTTCAGCATGGTAGTTGTACCCCCCTAAAATTTCGTAGCGGTGTTGAAGATCGTTGATATCGACCATGAGTTGATGATAGCTTTCGCTTTCATAGTCGGTGCGTTCGGCCAGTGCTTGGTTGATGTGTTGGAGTTGTGCTTCCAGAGCTTGAATTTCTTCAAAGGCGCTATAGGCCTCTTCTAATACGGTTTTCCCCTTATCAAAATCTATATCTTGTCTAAGGTAGCCGATGCGGACCGTTTTCTCTTTAGCGAGCTGACCTTGGTTGGGTTCAATTTCTCCGGCCAATACTTTGAGCAGAGTTGATTTTCCTGCTCCGTTCTTCCCCACCAAACCTACTCGGTCGCCTTCGGTAAGTCTAAAGGTGACCTCGTGGAATAAATCTTCTCCAGAGAAGGAAATACTAAGGTTGTGGACGTTGATCATGGGAAAGTATTTTTGCAAATATCTTTAAAAAGTGGGAACTGGGGAAATCAAAGCATTATTTAGGATAACGTTGTACATTGACCGCCTTGGGCAGAGGAGTTCCGTCCAGATCAAATTCCAGAAGCCATTTTGCTGCTAGGGGAGCCATCAGAATCCCATGACTCCCCAGTCCGTTTAAAATAAGCAGCCGATCATAGCGGTGGTGTGCCCCGATGAAAGGTCGCCTGTCCAATACAGTGGGACGGACCCCGGTAACCTGATCCACAACAGTATAGGGAAGTGTGGTGATCTGTTTTAGTTTTTCAAGAAGGAACTGAAGGGATTGTTCCTCAGGCTGGGTATCTCGATATGCTCTGGAGTACGTGGCACCAAATTTATAATAATCGTTGCCTAGGGGAATGAGAGCCAGAGCCGTTTTGATGATTTTTTTCACTTGAAGTCCCGGTATTTTCAAAAGGAGGTACTCGCCTTTATTGCCGATTAGTGGAAGTGCTTTGAAATAGGGATTTTGCTGTAATTGAATACCTTCACAGAAAATGATTTTACGGGCTTTGTATTTTTTATATGCGATAAAATCGGGATGTATTTTTAACTCTGAATAAGAGAAATTTTCCGTGGTTAAGGTACCGTTGTCAAGGTGTTGAGCCCTGGAGAGGGAAAGCATCTTTTCGGTGTCCAATAGCCAACTTTTTTGGATTTCCCCATATTGTAAGGCAGAAGGGAGTTGTTGGAGTTGCTGAAGGGCAGGAGTCATATAGGTGGCCAAAGAAGGTTTGTCTGCCGCGACAAACCAGTCATTTTGCTCTTGTATGGATTTTATTTTTCTATAGATGGGGGTTTTGTGTAAAAAGTGTTCTTGTAGCTGGTTTTCTATATGTCGATACCGCACTAGAGCAACCGGAAGAAATTCATCGGCTTTCCAGACTTTGGTGAAGCGCTTTAAGATCAGAGGATTCAGGACGCCGCCTGCAACTTGAGAAGCATTGAAATAGCCATTATCTATGATCTGGTAAGACTTCTTCCGCTCGGTTAACTCCTGAGCGATGTTTAACCCTGCCAATCCAAAACCTACAATTAAATAATCTTTCATTGGAGATAAAAATTAGTCAGCACATTGTCTGGTTCTTTGTATTAGATTTCACTCGAGCACTGCACCGTTTTGATCAGTTCACTTGTAAAAACGGGGTAAATGTACAAAATGCTTTATACGAATTTTGGTTTTCATCTCCAATTTCCGTTGCGTTCCATTGGTGATCCAGTGGTTTTGGAAAAGGGCTTGGAATCACCCAAAAGCTGTAATTACCGTAGACGGTGAAACTCCCTTTTGTTGGAACATAAGCAGAAAGAGACAAGAGGGGAACATTAGGATGAAAAATAGAGGCCTTGACAACCGAAGGGAAACAGCACTTCTCTTATGATTTTCACTGGAAAGAGCAAATGTTTTTATATAAGAGCGTGGATTTGTGAATCTAGTGGTGAAAATTTACCAAAGGGATATAAGCGCAGCAGAGAATATAGTATGACAAGGTGTAAACCTACTCTCTGTTTGTGGAGTTCGGATAAAAAACAAAGACAAGCTGAGGCGTTACCCTTAGGTGCCTCTGCGACCCTTTACGCCCCACTCG
>JAJYSO010000216.1 GCA_021793535.1 Bacteroidota bacterium
ACCAAATCCCGAATGAACGGGACAACACAACATTATACAACTCTTTTAAGGAGTTTTCTGCGGTCTGGACGAGACTCGAACTCGCGACCCCCTGCGTGACAGGCAGATATTCTAACCAACTGAACTACCAGACCAATTTAAAAGAACAAAGAAGCCCAAAAGCTTCTCAAGCGAGGGCAAATATACGAGAGTTTGGGATTTCAGCAAATGATTTCTGGATATTTTTTTAGATTTTAATTTTTTACAATTTAGGGTATTGGTTTACAGTAAAATAGGGGTTAAGAGAATTTTCTACTCTCCAATAGGTAGGTGGTAATAATGTTGTCAAACCCCTTGTGTATATCGGTGGGGATGTATTTGATTTTGTATTTTAAACACTGTAATTCAAGGGCTTTGAAATACTGTTGAACGGCTTGGGCATACCCTGTTTTAACATGGGCGGGAAACAAACCTATTTTTTCTCCAGTTTCTTTGTCGATGAATCGCTTGGGGGTATTGTCAAAATCAAAATTCCTTTCTGTTTTTCCGTCGTAGCAGTGAAAAAGAACAACTTGATGTTTGTTGTATTTGAGATGACGTAGGGCTTCAAAAAGTTCCGCTTGCGATATGGACTCCTGAAGCATATCGGTAAATAGAAAAACAAGGGAACGCCGTTTGAGTTTTTCTGAGATTTGATGTAAACAAGTATGTGTTTTGGTTTGTCGAGAAGTGGAGGGAGTCAAAATCTTATGGAGTGCATTCAGGAGGAGGTTGTGATGCCTGGCATTGCTCTTTTCTGGGGCATAGAAGTCGTATTGATCACTGTATATACTCAGCCCAACCGCATCTCTTTGTCTTTTCATAATGCTTGTAATGACAGCTGCTGCCAGTACGGAAAAGGCGATTTTATTTAAATTTTCAAGCTTGGGTTTGGATACAGCCGGATAGTGCATCGAAGAAGAATTGTCAATAATAAGGTGACAGCGGAGATTCGTTTCCTCCTCGTATTGCTTGGTGTACAGTTTATCAGTCCTTGCAAATAATTTCCAATCAATATGTTTGGTGCTCTCTCCGGGATTGTAAATTTTATGTTCGGCAAACTCTGCAGAAAATCCGTGAAAAGGGCTCTTGTGAAGGCCTGAAATAAAGCCTTCCACCACTTGACTGGCCAGCAAGCTGAGCTGGTCAAAGCCTTTGGTTTTTCGGAGTTCCTTTTGTACGTTCATGTGACCGTGAAGTTAAAAACAAAAAAAGGGTTTGACAAAAGTCGAACCCTTGAGTAGATAAGGTATACCCCTTTTAAAGGTGCTCTTCCAGAGCTTTGGTATAAGTAGATTTTTGTGAAGCGCCCACTTGACGTCCTACCATTTCTCCATTTTTGAAAATCAGCACAGTAGGGATGTTGCGAACACCATATTTAACAGCAAATTCTTGATTGGCATCTACGTCTAATTTGCCCACAACCGCTTTTCCGTCATATTCTTCAGCGATTTCTTCAATAATGGGGCCAACCATTTTACAAGGCCCACACCAAGTAGCCCAAAAATCAACCATAACGGGTTTATCACTTTTTAAAACTTTTTCTTCAAAATTTGAATCTGTAATTTCTATGGCCATAATTTTATGTCTTTATTTATTTCTCACAAAAATAACTATTTTTTTGATGGCGTGAACAAGGTTTGGCAATGTATTAGCTAAACCGGTTCAACAATACTTCTGGTTAAAACCATAAACTCCAGGGAATACGGCCTAAAACAAGGAGCAGTGCAATCCCGTAAAAAATAAGAATGATCTTGAATTTGGCTTTGGGCTCCACTTTTTTCTTTTGTTTAGAAAAGCCAATGGTGATCAGGATAATGGCAATAATCATGGTTAGGGGGTGCTCCAGGTTAACCAATCTTAAGGTGCTGTCCTTCATGATTAGGGATTTGTCCTGCCCAGAATTAAACCATTGTACCATGGGAGAGACAAAAAATAAAATCAACCCGATCAGGATTTGAAGATGGGCCACAATTAACGTAAATAAAGAAATTCTAAAATCCCGAAACTCAAAAGGTCGCTTTCCTAATAAGCCAAAAATGGCATTTGTCACAGCGATAAAAATCATGATAATGACCAAATAGGCCCATAAGGAGTGAAGGTATTGTATAACAGTGTACATAAGGTTAGGCTAAAAGGTTAAGGTAATCCGGCGTAGTTTGTTTTTTTATCCTCGTCTTCCACCACAATGTGATCCAGTTCCCGTTTTAAAGGTTCGATCTTTTCGAAGAATTGTGGTTTTAAGGATTCGGCTAATGGCTCAGAATTTGGCATTTTCTGTCGGTAGGGATCCTCCTGTTTCCCGTTTACCCAAAATCTATAGCAGACATGAGGACCAGTGGCCAATCCGGTTTGTCCTACATATCCAATTACTTCGCCCTGTTTTACATGTTGCCCCACTTTGGCATGTCTGCGGGACATATGGAGGTATTGTGTAGTATAGGTGCCATTGTGTCTTACTTTGACATAATTTCCGTTGAATTTGGTGTATGCTGACGCAATCACAACCCCGTCGGCAGTGGAATGGATGGGTGTTCCAGTGGGTGCGGCATAATCTGTTCCTAAGTGTGCTTTCCATCGGCCTTGGACCGGATGAAAGCGTCTGGGGCTATACCGAGAGGAAATTCGGGTATATTCTACCGGTGCCTTTAAAAAGAAATTCTGTAAGGAGTTGGCCTTGTCGTCATAGTATTCTGAGTAGCCTTCCTTATCCTTTCCGAATTGGAAGGCATAATAAGGTTGACTGAAATGAGTAAATTGTGCCGCCTCAATATTTTTGATACCGACATATGTGGTGTCGTTTACATACATCTCATTGTAGATCACTTTGAATTTATCTCCTTTTTGGATTCTAAAAAAGTCGATTTTCCATTGGTATAAGGCCGAGAGATCTTGTATTAAAGCCGGAGAAGCACCACTTTTCTCCATGGTGAGGTAAAGAGAGGAATTGATGACCCCTGAAGCGATCTTGCGTTTATAGGTTACCGGAAATTTCTTTAACTCCACTCTAGTTTTTCCTTCAAAGTGAATAATGGCGTAATCTATTTTATTTTGATGGTAGATAAAGGCCGCTAGGCTATCCGGTTGGTCTTTGTGTCGGACAATGACATAAGGTCGCCCCATATTTAATCGGGCTACGTTAAAAGAATCTTTGAGGTCGACGCCGATATGGTGGATTTCAGCGGAAGACATCCCGTTTTTTAACATGATACTCCCAAAACTGTCTCCGGAATGTATCGTGTCTCGTTGAAAGGTATATTCGTCCATATTGAATCCTAATTCAACTTTTGGCTCCACAGGCATTTGGATCTCTGATGACTCGACTTCTGCTGTTTCTATGGGCTCTTTCTTCTCTTTTTGACAGGAGATAATAAGAGTCAAAATAAGAAAAGAAGAGAGAACTTTATATATGCTTTTCAAAAGAGGCAGGTATTTAAAAAGGGTTGCTGATTTGGTTTACCGATTACGCACTGCAATATAGGTTTAATCTACGATAATTTCAAAGGGATATTTAAGATTTTTGTATTCGTACAAATCTGCTTTTAAGCTACCTACTGAAAGTTTGGCTTTGATTTGAACAGGAACTTTGTTTTTATCTGCCGAAACATATACTGTCAGGCTCTCTTGTTCCTTGAAAACACGACCGGATTGCACATAAGGTCTGAGTTTCAATGTTTTGATTTTTCCAAATTTTGTGCGAATCGTTTTTTCACCCAAAAAGACGGTTTTGAACTTGTAATTTGTCTCATCAAAGAACATGTTTACGACCATCTCGTCTCCTTCTTTCTTAAGTTTTTGATCAATTTGATCACGGACATGGTAGAAAACGGAGATCATATCTTGCACATTGGGCTGGATATCAAATGCCTCTTCCTTCCCGTGTTTTCGATCTTCGACCTTTGCCCGGCGCTGGGGTTGATCAAAGTAGATAACTTTGTCTTTGGTATACCCGCCTTCGTTGATGTCTCGTATAAATTTTGAGGGAAGTCCGGTTTTTTTGTCAATATAGGATTCATAGACATCATTTACTTTGAAAAAGGCATGCAATAGCCCCGTGGATTTTCCTTCACCTTTGACGTGGTAATGAGCCGTTCCATTGAGCTGGGTGTCGTGGACTTCTAAGGTGGCAAAGGAGGCGTTAAATATACCGTAATGAATTCTGAACTTTAGCCATTCTCCATCTTGATAGGTCTTTTGTGCTTGTGCAGGAGTAAAAGCGATGGTGCATGAAAAGAAAAGTAAAAAGAATAAGTTTTTCATAATGATAGATCTGGCGGTTTCAATTGAAACTTCATGAGGGCTGGTTGCAGGATATACATTTTTCATATTACT
>JAJYSO010000217.1 GCA_021793535.1 Bacteroidota bacterium
TATTTTCTAAACATATTTAAGATATTGAAGGTGAAAACTAGTCGAAATTAATAATTTTTTAGATATATGCAAGAATATAAAAAAATTAATTTATAGTCCTTTATCAATCATTCCTATGGATTGCATACCTTATTATGGTCGCGTAATTAAAAATGTTAACGTTATACAAATCTTAATATATATAAAAGAAGAGTGAGAACAACTGATCCTTTTAAGCTATTGATGAACAGAAGAAGATTGTTCTTAATATGAAAACTCATCCTAGAAAATCATCTCCAAGGTGAGCATCTATATCCTTTTTAACAGCATCACTAATAGAATGAGGACATTTATTCTCTATTCCTGCGGCTGTTCCGGCCATTCTGTTCGCAACGCATCCCAATTCAAAATGGTATTAAAAACCAAGGTATGGCTGGCATAGGTTTCCCCTCTCCAAAAAGGATGAATGGCAAACAAAATAACATGCCCTTTTCCAAAAGGTGCATCAATTACAGCAGGAGTACCGGCGAGCTCTTCACCGGATTCTAAAATCCCGCTGAGTAAGAGCTTGTCTTTGTCTTCTGAGAAACTCAAAACCGTTCTGGGGAAAGTGGAGTTCCAAATGTCATCTTTCAACCATTGCGGAGTAGCCAAAGCTCTTCTACCTAAAGCGGCGCCAGCTCTATCATTAACTTTTAAAACTGGGGTTTGACTAAAGTAGACCCCTAAGGTATCTGGAATACCATAGGTAATGGGGCTTTTTTTGTCCACATTTGTGGCTTGAAATACACTTCCCGCAGTTTTAAGATTCTTTGGCGAGGTAATTTCCACATTTTTGGTAAAACCCATTTCAATGGGGAATTGTGCACTATTGGCATCTGTAATTAAAACGCCGCCTTGCTCCACAAACTCTCGTAAAACACGTAAACCATCATATCCCATTCCTTCCCGTTGATCATCCGTAGAGGCTATCTTTCCTAAATTCGGTGTCAATTTACTATTCTTCCATGGGATTTTCGGCCCCATTTTATCGGCTCCGTTAATCAAGTCTGAGGTAGAAGCCCGCGAATCCGGCAAGATCATTACGTTATAGTCCCCAGGCTTTAAGTTCTTGAGATCTTGGGTGGCCACAAGGTCATAGGGAATATCGTACTTATCAAACATGGCTCGCCACCAGCCCGCATTTTGAGGAGTAGGCATCCAGGTAAACAATATAGCCACACGTGCTGCCTTGGCTTCATGTGCGGCAACTTTTGGCATATCTGCCGAAGCAAATAAGCGCAATCCAGTCTCTTCCGCCTTTTTAATCAATTCATCTTTTTGTGATTGTTTCAAAGCACCAAAATTGATAATCAGTGAGCCCGAAGCATATTCTTTTCCATTCGACTGAAAGGCATCTTCTGCAATTTGCATCGGGATATCCTTGAGGTTTAACCTAAAAGTAGCAATTTGATTATCTGTAGAATTGTTCAAAAGCAAATAACGAGCGTTCGGCTGCTCAACCGAACCTTTGGGATCAATCTTTGCCGTTAACTCAGTCATTTTTGTGTTCAAAATCCCAGCATCTTCTGCTCGGTAAGCTTCAATTTGACGTAAATCTGTAAGCGTCCATCCTGTATCATCAAAGGAGCTGTATCGATCAGAGGGGAAACGCAAACGTTCCATAAAGTTGCTTACAATCAAACTATAGGGTTGATCCATACGGATGACATAAGCGCCTCCAGAAATCGTCTTACCCTTAACCTTAAGAGTTTGATCGGTCTGATGAACTTCAACTCCATTGGCTTTAAAAAAGTTAACAAAATCAACTGTAGACAAATAACGACGTTGCTTTTTTGGAAGGACGTACGCGTAAGGTTTTTTCTCATTTTCCATCTCTACCCCCTTTACTCCCCGGCGGTAAAAATTATGAAGAAGAGTTTCTTTGTTATTGGCCACGTATGTCAAAGAGGACAAAGCACCCGATTGAGAGTAATTCATACTGTTGCGAAAAGACCATTTGGTCTTATTAAGAGGAGGATTAGGGCGGTACCATTCAGTGGAAACAAGCTGTTTACTAAATGGCGATTCCTCACCCAAGTCTCGATCTAGAGTTTGAGGAACCGAATTTCCAAAGGTCTCATAAAATCTCCCTATAGAGTTTCTGACGTTCCCAATGGAGAAGAGGTAATTGAATCCCCAACCACTGTAATATCCATGCGTCCAAACGCCGGGCATATCTCTTCTGGTAAGCTCGTCCACATCGTTGTAAGAAATCTTATGCCAATCGTCCACCAAAGTCGCATCATAAAAAGGATTATAAGGTCCGGTTCCCGTTGAAGGGTACAAGAAGGGAACCGATTCGTGCAAGTCATGCAATACAGTAGGCTTGTACTTCAAATAAGCCTGCAATACATTGTTGGTCAAGTTCAACAACAACCCGTATCCATCCCGATTATTGTCGTGAGCAACATAATGTCCCCAGAAAGACAACTCTGGGGTCACTTCATTGTTTTCTTCTCTCCAGCGGTAAATATCCACTACCCTATCTCGACCATCTACTTCCACTACAGGAGTAATAGCTACAATAACGCGATCACGAATGGCTTTAATATTCGGTTCTTCACTCACCGCCAGTCTATAGGCTAACTCCATTACCATTTCCGGGTTACTGGTCTCTGGAGAATGAATTCCAGCCGTGAAATAGTAAATCGGCTTTGCTTTCTCAATCAGCCTTTCTGCCTCTTGTTTATCGGTGATTCGGGGATCGGAAAGTTTATTCAAATACCCCGCGTATTCATCTAAGTTTTGAATCGCTTCCGAGCTTCCTATAAATACGATTTTCATGTCTCTTCCCTCTTCTGATTTTCCGATATTCTCCACTTTCACACGAGGAGAAGTTTCCGCCAGTTTCTCCATGTATTCGTGGATTTCAGCAGTATAATGCAAGGCATTCTCTGCGCCAATGATCGAACCAAAATACTGCAGTGGTGAGGGTACTTGATCAGAAGCCGGCAAATGATCCACCAATTCATTGAGGTATTTGGCATCTGTAGTATTTTCTTGAATAAGCTTTCCGTATTCCTCGTCCATTTTTTGCTGTGCAAAAAGATTGGGCATCAAGAACAGAAAAGCTGCTGATAAATAAAGAATTAAAGATTTCACCATAATAGATTATTAAGTTAATGAATGTATAGAGCATCTTTCATAAAAAGCAAGTCACCAATGTTTTCTGCTTTCTGAAATTATTCCTATCGGCCTGCATATCCAGGATTTTGGACCATCGCATCATTGGAGTCCAATTCATGTCTGGGTATAGGTAAAGCAAATCGATGACTACCCGCCTTTACCAACCCGTGATTATTTGGAGTTGAGTTGTCTATACTTCGAATATCTCTACCCGTTCGAGCCAAATCATGGAAACGGAATCCTTCGTAGATAAACTCTTTTCTCCTTTCTTTTAAAATGTTATCCAGATTAGCCACCGAATAAGTAGCGGCATTCCGAGCAGTGGCCACTTGGTTCAAATAGGTCAATGCTTCCGCTGTATCCGTGTCCAAAAGGGCCTCTGCATAATTCAACAAAACTTCAGCATAGCGAAAGACCTTAATGTTTTCCGTGGCCAGTTCCCCACCTTGAAGGGTATATTTACCCAGGTTCGTATACTGCCCGCTAACAGGGTCCGTTCCAATCATTTCTTCGGTACCTCGGACATCATGATCATCAAAGCCCACATCCTGCCGAATATTTTTAAAAGTATTAATGTCCCCATAAACCGTTCCCCTCCACAATTGTCCCATTCCTCCATCTTCCACTTTATCAATCGCACTATGTGCCAATTCGAAGATGGATTCCGCACCTGGAGTGTCGGCTTTCCAATAATCCACATACTCCGAAGCAGGAGTTAGACTATATTGACCGATTAAAAGTTTAGCGGCCTCTCTGGCTTTTTTATAATCCTCTTTACCCCCAAAGTAAACACCCACTCGGGATTGCAAAGCATACACTGCATTCAATGTGAAAACAATTTTACTGGACTCATATTGAGAGCCCTGTGCCGATGTCAAAAGCTCAATGGCCTTTTCTATATCCGCATAGATATCTTTCTTATTGCTCTCAATCGTACCTCTAGGAACATTGAGGTCTTCCCCCTTATATTCCTTTATGTAAGGAACCCCCAAATTCTCCCCTTCATCAATATTCTGCTGCCCATAAAAACGCAACAAATCAAAATGAGCCATAGCTCTGATCGCATAAGCTTCGCCTAAGATATGATTGACGTCATCCTTATTCGCATCCAAGTCTTCCACTTGCTCCAGATCTGAATTGATGATAATATTTGCTTTTCCAATACCACTGTTGGTTCTTCGATCAACAT
>JAJYSO010000218.1 GCA_021793535.1 Bacteroidota bacterium
TATTTTTTATACCCCCTTTAACCCCCTACAAATCAAGTCTATAATCCAAAAAGAAAATTGAAAAAATCTTGAATGAAAAAACGAGACGCCTAAGAATCCCGCTCTTTCCCTCTTTATTTGCAGCATAAAAGGCCCATCCTTTTTTCTACCAGAAAAAATTCCAAACCAGTCCAAAACGAATAACCCAGTCCCGATAGGGCTCGTGAGAGGCTGCATAATGACCATTCCCATCGACAAGTGTTGTCAGATTTTCTACTTTAAAAAATATACGAGCCGTTTGAACTTTGGCATTTAAAAAGAAGTCCAATCGTGAAAAGCCTTGAAGCTTCTCTCGATCCTGCACATAATATTCGCTCATGACAGGATCATATCCATCTGCATAATAGGAATTGAAATAATTAAAGGTAAATCCTGTCTGCATGAACAAGTTTCGATGAAACAAATAATTACTGTAATACAAGGTGTTTCGCGTGACAATATCCGGCACGTGAAAAACCGCTGCCCCATGCAATACTTTTTGATAAAGCAGGGTATTATCCAGCGCAAATCTGCCAAAACTAAATTCTCGGTTTGCTTTGATTTTAAAATAATGTACGTCTCCTCCGTATTGTTTTGGCGTCATTATACTGTCCACCTCCTCCTTCTGAGAGGGTTTATCCAGCGAAAAGTAGGTGTAATTATGGATGCGCGCATAATCGACATCCAGATTAGCCCATCGTTCCGAACGCAACTTAAAATGCAACACCTGTTTTTGAACGTTCTTAAAGTCATTATACCAATTGTAATTCTTATAATCGCTCTGGTATAAAATAAAGTTATAGTTCGGACGCCTGGAGTTGGTAGCAATACCCGCCGCTATACTATTCTGTGGATCTATCTTATAAGAGGCAGTGGCTCGCAAATAATTTCCATCCATACCGCCCACCGTATTGATCATGGCCTCTCCATTCAATCGAAACCCTCCTATTTGTTTTCGATAAGCCGCTCCAACGCTCACCACATCTCCCTTCAGCCGATTGGGAATATTCCCTTGTTCCAGATAAAGTGCTCTCTTATATCCATAATTATAATGGGTATGCCTAACCCTAAACTCCACTTTCCCAAAAAGCGGATTCTTATAGTTCGCAAAAAATCGATTAGACACTTCCTGAAACGCTGTAAGATCTTTGATCTCTGCGCTGGAAAAAGAAGTTCCATAATCAGAAAAGGCCTGAGCTTGATCAAAATAATACTCTTCATCCGTAAAATTAAAGACATGCCCTAGTTGAACCTGATGATTACCCACCGAATCCCCTTGAATCAAGTTGAAATGATGTTGAACATAAAATCGCTTTGCCCGCAATTTTCGTTCTGCATCCTCATATTTTACATCCAATACATTCCGATCCTTGAATTCTTTATCTTTAGAGCCAAATTGCTCGTTTGAGAGCTCCGTCAACCCCCCATTCTGTTCAGCTGGTAGTATTTGACCTATAAAATGACTGTTTAAATGGTAACGCTTGTTCTTGGTGTGATAGCTAAATGTTGCCCTAAAACTACTTTGCTTGGTACGGACATGCTGGTACTTACCCAAAGAATGCATCCCTTTATGGGCGATGGAAAAATTAATTTGTGGGCTGATGTTGGAGGTAAAAAATGCATCTAAAAGCTGCCCTTGTTCAAAAGTGGTTCTAAACATCAAATCCGTAAAGGGAGTAGGGACTTCATAATAAAAAATATCCTCTACACGCAAAAAAGTAAAGCGGGTAGCCCGCGCCCCAAGTAAGGGCATAAGCTGTACATCTTTGAAATCTTCTGTCAGTTTAGTGTAGGACTGACCAATATTAGAAAAGGGAAGCAGGCCAAAATCATCCCTGCGCAAATAATTGAACTTATAGTCCTTACGTATGGTCAAAGTAGTGTCTACAAAGGTTGTATCTCCAGCCACAGAAATAATCTTGTACTGATCCACCTTAGGCATTTCCTTTTCTTCCTGGTCAGAAGCCGCTTTCTTTTCTTCTCCCAAACCTAAAGTATTTTGGCCAAACAGTAATGAAGACCACAGGACCCCTAAAAAAACCAACAAAATCTTTTGCATCACAAAAACTAATATCGCAAAAATATCATTTTTTGATGAATAGCATTTTATTCCTTCAAACACTTCCGTTAAATTTGAACAAACAAATCCTATAAAATGAGAGTTGTAATCTTAAAAAATTATGGTGACGCTGAGGTGTTGCAATTGGAAAAACGCGAAAAACCTCAGCCTAAGGAAAACGAAGTCCTGATTAAAGTAGCCGCATCGGGACTTAATCGTGCAGATATTTCTCAACGAAAGGGGCACTATCCCGCTCCGAAGGGAACACCCCAAAACATTCTGGGGCTTGAAGTCTCCGGAACCGTAGAAGCAAAAGGTGATCAGGTGAATCAATGGGAAGTTGGGCAGCAGGTATGTGCCTTACTTCCCGGTGGAGGATACGCAGAATACGTAACCATTGACGCCGGGAGCTGTCTGCCGATCCCTAAAAACTACGATCTCATCGATGCCGCCTCTCTTCCTGAGGTGCTATTTACGGTCTGGCACAATGTTTTCCAGAGGGGTCGCTTACAAAAGGGGGAAGAAGTTTTTGTATACGGTGGATCGGGAGGAATTGGCTCCATGGCCATCCAATTGATCAACTTATTTGGTGCATCGGTAAACACCTTAGCCAGTACAGAGCAAAAAATTGCCTATTGCAGAGCCCTTGGCGCAAAAAAAGTATTGAACTACACCTCTGAAAATATACTAGAGCAACTCGGGCGTGACTCGATGGATCTCATCTTCGACTCGTTCGGCGGTGATTACTTGTCCACCAATCTCGAGATGCTTAAAATAGAAGGGCGTTTGGTCTACATTAATGCCATGCTCGGGGGGTTTCCCAAAATAGAGCTTTTTAAAATGATGCAAAAAAGGCTCTGGATTACTGGGAGTACGTTGCGCAGCAGGGCCTATTCCTTTAAAGCGCAATTGGCGGATGAAATCAAAGTAAAAGCCTACCCCTTACTTGAGGACAAACGTTTTACAAATATGGTTACCCGCCGTTTTCCCGTCGAAAAGGTAGTGGAAGCACATCAATTAATGGGGTCCCGTGATTTCTTGGGAAAGATTATTCTCACTTTTTGAGGAAATGTTCAAAATATTGCATATAATCAGCAAGAAATAAGGTCGAGTATCACACTGGCCTTATTTGTTATATAGCAATTCAATACTTGCGCTAACCAACCTTCATAAAAGCTCTGTTTTTTGTATGTGAAACAAATCAATTTTACAAATACTATGAAAACCAGTGAACAGTTACGTATCCGATCACAAGTCAACAACAGCTTAAAAAAATTATTGATCCACCTCAGTTCAGGGAAAGCGCACACCCTCATAGAACTAATCAAATCAACCAAGACTTCCAAATCTAAACTCAACGATATCTTGGGAGAGTTAATGCTGATGAATGTGGTAAAAACCAGAAAAAACCGTAACCATACCTATTACTACATAGAAAACCCCGAGAAAATTGATTTCCTCAAACCTTTTCTCCCGCACCCTAACACTCCTTTAAAGATCCCCTCTGGGATGAAGTACTCCCGGCATTGCTATAAACACTTGGCTGGCTACGTGGGGGTAAAACTAGAAGAAGCTTTAATCCGTCACAACTTTATCATCCGGCAAGACCTCGAAGATGACTACAACAATTATCGTGTTACCCCTGAAGGTTGGGAATGGTTTTCCCAATTTGGAATCAGTAAAGAGTCGATCGAGTCCAGCGGAGGCCGCCTGACAAAACAATGCTTGGATTTCAGTGAACGCAAATCGCATCTTGGCGGTAAGTTAGGGGATGCATTGTTGGGTGAGTTTTTTGAAAAGGGCTGGGTTTATCAAGTCCCAGATTCTCGGGAAGTCAAATTGACTGAGGCTGGCAAAAAAGGGATGTTAAAAGAATTGGGAATCAACCTTACACCTTTTAATTAAGTTATGGTGTCAGGCAGGGTACGCGATCCATGTTTATCTCTTCTTCTCTCCCCTCTAATCTACTGTGGAATGAACGATAGCGGGGACCAAAGCCCAAATAGAATATGTTTTATACTACCTTAAAAAAACCGGTATTTCAATTCAAAGAGCACCATGAAGTTTTTATTCAAAGAACATGAGGGTATCGATTACAACCAATATAAATTTCCATATTGTGTATATGGCCTCAAAGAACAAAAGGACACTTATCAGGAAATTTACGAACGAGGTTTTCTTCCTTTTACCAACAATTTAAAAGAGCAGAATGAGGTTTATTATCTGGCCCGCAGCCTTCGCATAGATCTGAAAG
>JAJYSO010000219.1 GCA_021793535.1 Bacteroidota bacterium
ATTTGCCCAAAGTTTCTGCCTTCTTTCGCGCAGCTCTATACCGCGCGATAAACTTTCTCCTCTCCGCGGCCATTCCGGCGGTGTCCACTTCTTTTTCCAATGCAATATTTTTCATGGAATCTAATTGTGCCTCTGTAAAGCGAACAAGATCGGCAGCAGCATCCGGCTGATAATCGATCAGCTCGTCCATCAACAACACTTTACCGGCAAGCTTTCCTTTATACCTCTCCATCAATTCGGTACTGTCTGCCTTGGCATCAATCAAAATTGCCTCCGCTATTTTTTCTCCTTGCGTACCTACCGTCCATGCTTTTGGAAAGGCAATCAAGGGTTTATACCACGGCGCCTTCATCGCCACATAGGACTTGGTCAATTCCCATCCTTTCCCAAAATCACCCCAGGGATCCAATTTTGCATCTTCCAGTCCCCATTTTTTCAATTGATCCACCGCGTAATCGGCTGCCCGATAAAAGCCGGGACTGGCCATTAATCGGGGACCACTTTTTTCAGTCAAATTAAAAGCGATATCCATCACTTGTGAGTGTTGCATACCTTCTTGCTTGATCTGATCAATAACTGACGATTCCTGGGCAAAGAAGGCTGTCGGCATAACAAACAGCAAAAAAGCCAAAATAAAATTCCGCATAACAATAAGGGTTTTAAAACTTTTTCATTTATACATCGGATTTGCACAACGACCATTCAATGCCAATCCGTTTTTTTAAGTTAAAAAGCACTTGTGGTAAGGATTGTCTTTTTACGGACCTCCCTTTTAGCGCTCAAGAATGGTGCTTAAAGATATAACATTTTATGTTCAAAACTTTCAGCGCCGGTATTTCGGCACTCACGCTGCACATCATCATCTTCTTCTCTTTAAAAAAAGCAACCTCCCAAGCAGGCAAGGAGGCCACTTTCTAATCAACTAATCAAAATTTAGAACTGCTCTAAAATTTAAAATTCAAACTGGTAAACAACTGCCGTCCGGCAAATCCCATCTGAACAGGATCAAAAATACCACCAGACTCCGTATTGCCATCGTTGACTGCCGCTCCTTGAGTAGTCGGGTACCGGTTAAACAAATTTCGACTGCCCACTACCCAGTGAATATGATCCGATAATCGAAAGCCAAAAGACAAATCCGTGGTAATTCTTGCACTGTAATCCTGATAATCGGTAGGGCCTTCATAACCGATCAACCGCACATCATGAAAACGGGTCAGTTGCAAGTTGGCCGTAAACCAATTCACTTTATAATTCAAGTTCAGGTTGAACTTCGTTTTGGGAGCCGAAGCCAAAATAAAGGCCTTTTCTCGCTCCTCGAGATAAATGTCTTCTTTTCCGGCCAATTGTTCGGTGGTGTGGACATCCGTAATCTTCATATGATTGATATTACCGGCCAGTGTACCGGTAAAGTGCCCTGGTCCCCAATTGTCGTTATAAGACAGAATAATATCCACTCCTGTTGTTCGTGTGTCAATGGCATTGGTAAAAAACTGCGCTTGGTCAATGCGGTCTGCTCTTAAAATATCGCCAATTGCATCATCGCTTTGATCAAAATGTCCAGTCAATACAATTCGGTCTTTAATCCCGATAAAATACCCGTCAACTGTTGCAGTAAATTTGGCAGTATTAAAGGTAAACCCCCCGCTTGCATTTACAGATTTTTCTTCCTTTAGCGACGGAATACCGACTTCTTTGGCCACATGGCTATCATTGGAAGCCAGTTGAACGGTCACCATTTCTCCGCCTTGGAAATTGGTAAACTCCAAGGTGTAATACCGCTGTGCCAAAGAAGGGGCCCTAAACCCGGTAGAGACGGACCCACGGAGCGCAAATTGGGGGGTAATTTCATAACGCGTAGAGAACTTCCCATTTAAGGTTCCTCCAAAATCACTGTAATTTTCATAACGTCCAGCCACACTAAACATCCACCGGTCGGTTACATCCAATTCGGTATCCACATAGAAAGCGATATTGTTTCGGTTTTCTTTTACATCCACGGAATACCCCGGAAATCCTTGGGACCCTCCCGGTCTTACATTTCCAGTCTCCGGATTGATCACCAACAGGCCCTCCGGCGTATCGTTATCAGCCACATTTCCATTGATATCATAAGAGGCATAAGAAGCTTCTTCCCCAGCGATTTGTTTAAAGTTCTCGTACCTAAATTCCGCACCAAAGGCCACGTTTAATCCCTTGAGCACATCGCCAAAGTTACGCGTAGCGCTCAGACCGGTTGTATTTTGTAAAATCGAATGCCCTCCAGCATCGAAACTCGTAGGAGAGTTTTCCAGCAAGGTAGCGTTCAGGGTATTTTTGATATCATACATAAATTTATTCGTCCCCAGGGCATTGTACACATCTACATCCCAATCTCCCCAATTGAATTTAAGCCCGTTGTTAAACGTAAAATCATCGATCTTTGTGTTTTCTATAGGGTTGAAATTATCGGGATAAATCGCACTGATGTGGTTGTCTCCTCCCACAAAACGCGTCCAAGCATAGGCATCGGTATTCCGATGGGAGAACGCCGGCACAGAATAAAAAGTAATCTTGTCGTTTAAGGGAATCTCCATATTTCCAAAAAAATAAACGTTTTGTGATTTCGCATCCCCAAAACGCTCCCTTGAGGTTGCGTATAGATCAGGATTGGCATTTCTAAAGGCATAATCCTTTCCGATATATTCCACTGTAAAGTTTCCAAACCCTCCCTTGTCACCGATGCGCAATCCGTAATTTACGCTTAAATCCGTATTAAATCCATCCAAGGTTTTATCCGACACCACCTCATTTCCACCGGGACTGCTGAACACATTTACACCGGAGAAAAGGTTGACGTCCAGCCCCTGCTTATCTTCCAATACAATATTGACCACTCCGGCAATGGCATCCGATCCATACTGTGCAGCAGCACCATCCCTAAGGATTTCAACGCGCTTTATCGCTGCCACCGGAATAGTATTAAGATCCGTACCGGTATTTCCACGGCCTTTGGTTCCAAACAAATTCACTAAAGAAGACTGGTGATAGCGCTTCCCATTAATCAGCACCAAGGTCTGATCCGGTCCCAGTCCCCGCAAGGTAGCCGGGTCTATGGCATCCGAACCGTCCGAACCGGACTGTTGATTGGAGTTAAAGGAGGGTGCACTAAACTGCAATAACTGGTTTACGCTGGTTTGTCCGGTGAGCTCATGGGCCATCTGAATATCCACCACATCAACTGGAACTGCTGATTCTACAGCTGTTCTCGCCTTGTTCCGGGACCCCACCAAAACCACCTCTCCCAAAGCTTGTGCATCTTGCTGTAATTGAACCCTTGCGGTATCGTCCTTTCCCACCACTCTTCTTTCTTCCTTGAATCCGACAAAACTGTATACCAATACCGCTCCATTGGCCGCACGAATCGTATACTCTCCATCAAAATTGGTCACCGTCCCCGTTGAAGTTCCCTCCACGGTAATGGATACCCCCGATAAAGGTGCATTGTTCTCATCCACAACACTCCCTTGAACAGCATTCGCTTGTGCGAAGGCCCCTTGTAAGCTCAACAAAATCCATCCTAATGTTAAAAATATTTTTGTTTTCATAGTCTTTTATTTACAAAAACTAAATTTACTAATATTTAGTTAATATATAAAGCGTTCTCGCCCACTATTCTTGAAATTGATTTCTAAGCTGCTGGTGATCAATATTTTAAAAATAAAAACATATTTATATATCAATAAAAAAATTACTTTTTTGTTGAATTATGTATCATTATTTGTTAAAATACAATATAAATAATAAAAATATCTACAAATACCATATTTTATAGTAATTTATTGTATGAAAATTTATTTTCCAACCGGTTGCCCTACTATCTTCCCGGTCCTTGCGCTGCTCTTTAAAAGGTTTTTCATAAGGAAGCAAAAAATAAAAGAAGGGAATTGGCCTTTTTACACCTTCAACCGCTTTTTAAGAAGGCCTCTTCTTTTTCCAGCCAAAAAATTAAAAAATGCTGGTTTTAAGTTTACGCCAATAGGTTTTGCCTAACAGGGCGAGGGTAACGACAAATAACACTTCACCCCCGACAAGCAGTACAGGGATTAAAAAGGCTTTATAAGGAATCTGCAAAAAGGGAAGAATAGGTACAGCAATCCAACAAAAAACAACAATGACCAAGAGCACTTTTCCCACCCTTATTTTGGCCTTTGTCTTTTTTTCTTCTGGACGAACCTGCTCCATAGGTACTGGTTTTGGCTGACTGTCACTACCGCCACAAAGATCGCTTATTTTTTTTAACTGAAAATCTCCTGCTCCTCGAGGGCTTCGAGACTGACAACCT
>JAJYSO010000220.1 GCA_021793535.1 Bacteroidota bacterium
CAAGGTAGGAGAATAGGCATTGATAGCGGCAAAATCACCCAGTCCACCAACGTTACCCACTTGTCCATAACTGGCTCGAATCTTAAAGGCGGAGAAAACATTATCCAAACCGGCATTACTCCAAAAGTTCTCCTTGGTAATTTCCCATCCTCCGGAGAAGCCCCAAAAAGTACCTTTCTTATTGTTGATTCCCAAAGCGGAGTACTTGTCTTGTCGAAGGTTTGCGGTAAAGAAGTATTTTTGGCTGAAATTGTATTGCAATCGACCAAAAACAGAGGTTAAATAATTGTCCACCACGCGATTGGTCGTCTGCCATACAAAGACGTTTTGCCATCCTCCTTGGATATTGGAATAATAGGGGTCTGTTTGCCCAGTTCTTTGCAATCCAAATTGATGACCATCCGTCTTTTGTTGCTCCTGACCCAACAAGAGGTCAAAAGAATGTACATCATTAAAGGTCTTATTGGCGGTCAAGGTGTTGGTCCATACCCATCTTTTTCGGTTGTTTTGAGCACTGTAAGCATCTCCGTTATCTCCTCGTCCTTCATTGGTCAGGGGACTGTAGTAAATTTCATAAGTGGTATTTCGATAATCAATTCCATAAAGTGTCTTTAAGGAAAGCCAAGAGAAAGGTTTTACTTCGGCATAGGCGTCCGAACGGATTTGATTGACTTCATTTCCAGATCGGTTGTATTTCATCGATAAAGCCGGATTGGTGAACCCTAAACGAGATTGGTTTAAGTGTCCTTCGTTGTCCTGCAATCCCACAAATCCACTGGAAGTATTATTAAAAGTTCCATCATTGTTATAAGGAGAAGCAATCGGCGCAGTCATGAGTGGTAGCCTCGCCATGGCTCCGGTGGCTGTTTCATTACCAGCAGCTCCTGTACTCATCGCGGAATTATTATTCTCGTTGATGTAATTAATTTTGGCACCGATGTTCAACCATTTGGTTGTTTGGTTATCCACATTGAACATAACGGACTTTCGGTTAAAGAAGTTTTTCTGGAAAATACCCTCTTGATCGGTATAACCCACAGATCCATAATAGCGTGTTGTTTCTGTAGCCCCCGAAATATTTAAATTATGGTTATGCGAAACACCTGTTCTATAGATGTAATCCCTCCAATCCGTATCGATACGATTTCCGTTCGCATCCAACGAATAATCGTAATAGTTACTAACGGGATCATAGGTACCCTCGTTCATCAAGCCTTCATTTTTAATCTCGATGTATTGCTCTGCATTCAAAACACTAAGCGTATGGGCTGCTTTTGTAAATCCTACCCAGGCGTCATAACTGACCTTGGCTTTCCCTGTCTTTCCTTTTTTAGTCGTCACAAACACTACCCCATTGGCAGCCCTACTTCCATATATACTGGTAGCTGCAGCATCTTTAGCAATATCAATACTTTCAATATCTGCCGGGTTTAAAGAGGAAAGCGGGTTGGTTGAAGCGTAGCCTAGCCCCGATTCATTTTCAGAGGTAAACATCGGCACTCCATCGACCACTATTAAAGGGTAAGAGCTCAAAGAAAGGGAGTTGGTTCCTCGGATTCTAAAAACAGGAGCCTGGTTTAACACACCGGCGTTGGCCACCATATTTACCCCTGTAGCTTGCCCTCCCAAAGCACTTTCAAAACTTTGAACAGGTGTATTGGCTACCGCATCTCCACTAACATTGGAAATACTTCCGGTAATTTCTGAACGCTTCTGCGTTCCATACCCAATAATGACCACTTCGCTCAAGGCCTGGGCATCTTCTTCCAAAGTAATATTCATCAAGGTGTTGTCTCCCACTGTTCTTCTGACCGGCGTCATGCCGGTATAGGTAAACACCAATACAGATTCTGCAGAGGCCACATTGATTTCAAATCGTCCATCAAAGTCCGTAGACGTTCCGTTGTTGGTATCGGCTTCTTGCACATTCACACCTGGCAGCGGAATACCGTCCGCATCCACAACCACTCCGCTGACCGTGAGCTGCAGCACATCAAAATAAGCCCCAACTTCTTTTTCATAAGAAATTTCATTACCGTAAACTGCAGGAGGTGCCCCGATAAAGAGGACTACCAGAACAACTAGCAACTGAACAAGAGCAGCTTTAACACTTTCGCGGTACCCGAACGGGAAAAGCTCGTAAGATTTTGTTTTCATAATGGTTCTTTTAAAATTTTGTCAAGAAGTTTAAGTTTTGTTGGTTTTTATGCAGGATACCGATGGACCCCTGCAACTTGCATCTACATTCTTTCATAATTTGAAATTAATTATATTAATATTGTGCTAAATATAAATATATTTTAATATAAAAATAACTTCATAAAGGCTTTTTGCGGTTTATTTTTTTATTTTTTTTAAGGGTATCGAATAGTTATTAATAAAGCATTATCCTAATGATGCTAAAGGATTAACGTCAAAAGATTCGTTTTTCAAAAAATAAAGAC
This sequence comes from Bacteroidota bacterium, assembly GCA_021793535.1. Classification (GTDB taxonomy): domain Bacteria; phylum Bacteroidota; class Bacteroidia; order Flavobacteriales; family Flavobacteriaceae; genus JAJYSO01. Next base: position 2,445 of record JAJYSO010000220.1, read on the forward strand.
TTCTCAGTTTTCTTTTATGGCCGAATAAAAAGATGGACTTCTTCCAATACAAACAAACGCCCCTTGCAGTCCACTTTTTACAAGTTTCACAACAAGGGGCGTTTCAAGAAAGATCAAAGTTACTTTTGGCTGTTAAAGCATAAAATATCAGTCTTCATACAAGGTATTGAACAAGAGCTTAAATGTACCGTGAGCTTGTGCTCTAAAGGTAATTTCTGGGCTAAAGGCATAGAACTTTCCTTTTCCAATACTCGCGACAAAGGAAGTCACCCCACCTTTTAAATACTCTTGTCCCCATGCCCATCCGCTTTGTAAGGGTAGTTTGTTCTCTGGAAAATGAGACAAGACCTCAATGTTCTTCGCTTGAGAAGAGATTTTGAATACCGGATCGTTATTGAAGATCATGTTGCTCGTATCGTCCATCCCCCAATTGGCAGGATGGGAAGCATTCAATTCCACTTCCAAGATACTGGTTGGCACATAATAGTCTTCTTGTTTTAAAGGCTTTCCGTTGGACACTAGTGCATTTTCAACCGGAAGATCTAGATAGTAGGCCAACTGCGTATTGTTTCCAACGGTCACCACCGTCCCTCCTTTTTCGATAAACTCACGCAGTTGCGGAATGGAGTGCTCTTTGGTGATTGCCCCCAACCACGAACGGTATTGCTCCGGCACCAATCGCTCATCGGGTTGTGAGGAGAAATAGTTCCGACCGGTATTCAAATAAGAAGGGATTCCATCATCGATAAACAAAAGGACATCGTATTTGGAATGCAAATTCCCCTTGTCGATCTCTTGCGGGTAAATTACTGTAAAATCATACTGGTACTGTTCGAGTATCCAACGAACCCATCCCGAAGGAATCGAACCCCCATATCGATCGAACAAAGCGATCCGTTTGCTTTTCACCGCTGTGGCCTTAGAAGGCTTCCCTTCCACGGCTTGAAGATCCACACTCCACTTATCGGTGTGTTCTTTAATCAGCGAGAAGGCTTTGGAAGGAACATAAAAAGAGCCGGCCGGCATCCCTTGGTATGCCGAGGTGATGCGTTCTACTTTGATCTTGTTCTTTAACAGAAGGTTGACCAGCGCATAGGAATCATTTCCCGAGGCACTGATCAAATACCCACCTTTTGCATTTTCTACCGATACAGCAGGAGGTGCTTGGACAGCTCCGTAAGCCAATGCTTCAAAAGGCCCGTCAAATCCTTCTAAGATACGGTCAAAGTCAATTCCCATTTGCAGGGCTAAGGTCCACCCTGCAGAATCATAAGGCGCAATAGGAGGGCCTCCCGGATATTGAAAGTCATTGCGGTAATCTTGAGGTTCGAACATGTCAATCACATGTGCTCTAAAGGCTTGATTGGTTCGGATCACGTAACTGTCCTTTGGATAGGTCTTTCCCTTGACCGTAAAAGAACTGGTGGAGCGTTCCACTTTGATTCCGGACTTGATCAAGGCGTTGATAAACTTCACCGCTGTAGAAAAATCGTCTTGATCGGAAGGGATAATGTACCCGCGGGGGTCACGTAAGTCAGGATCTTTAAAAACTTCTTGATAATATTTTAAAGGTAAGCTGGAGGCGCCTCTAAAAGAGGTGGCTTTCTTGGCCAATCCTTTTTCGACATCCCGCTCAAAAACGGCACGCACTGAATCCACCATCTTAGGGATAATGGTCCAGCTGTCGGTGTTCCCTTTGGCAATGGAATTGCGGCCCATACGATAGATGTTCCTTAACAGGTGATCGCGCATACGACTGGCATAATCCAATACGGCATAGTTTAAGGAAACCGAATAGTCTATCGAGCGGCGGAAGGTCCAGTTTTGAGGCGTGACCGGATAGGGATCATTATTATCAGCTAAGAGGCGTTCAGAT
>JAJYSO010000221.1 GCA_021793535.1 Bacteroidota bacterium
TGTCTCGAGGTTTTGAGACAGCTACTTTAGCGATAATAGGTTGGTCAAAGAAGACTCTCTTAGTTTTCTCCTTTTTCCATTTTATCTTTCAACGCTTGTAACTCAGCATTCGCATCTCCCAATGTCGGTTTAGACTCTTCGTGTTCACGATCTGCTTTTCGTTTTGCTTCTTCTACAATTTTTGCTTCACTTGCTCTAAAAATTGCTGTATGAGAAGCCACTACACGTTTAAACTCCTTATTGAATTCAATAACCATAAATTCGGCCTCATCACCTTTGTCAAGTGAAGAACCATCTTCTTTCTCAAGATGACGTTTGGGCACGAAAGCGGTAATGTCTTCGTTAAATTCAACAGTTGCTCCCTTGTTTCCAACTAAACTTTCGATCTTAGCTGTATGCTTGGTTCCCACAGCGTATTCCTTTTCGTATTTATCCCAAGGATTCTCTTTAGTTTGTTTGTGCCCAAGGCTCAACTTGCGTTCCTCTACATCTAGTTCAAGAACAACCACTTCGATTTGGTCTCCTAAATTGCAGAATTCAGAAGGGTGTTTAATCTTCTTGGTCCAAGACAAATCAGAGATGTAAATCAATCCGTCAATACCTTCCTCCAATTCAACGAAAACGCCGAAATTGGTAAAGTTGCGAATGATTCCTGTATGTTTGGATCCCACTGGATATTTAGACGTGATATCGGTCCATGGATCTGGTGTCAATTGTCGAATACCCAGAGACATTTTTCGCTCTTCACGATCTAGAGTCAAGATCTGTGCTTCAACCTCATCTCCTACTTTAACGAAGTCTTGAGCGGATCGCAAGTGCGTGCTCCAAGACATCTCGGAAACGTGAATCAAACCTTCCACTCCCTCTTCAATTTCAACAAAAGCACCGTAGTCAGCGATAACCACGACCTTTCCTTTCACCTTATCCCCAACTTTCAAATCAGGATCAAGTGCTTCCCATGGGTGTTTTTTCAATTGTTTTAGACCCAATTGAATACGTGTTTTAGCCTCGTCAAAGTCTAAAATAACCACATTCAATTTTTGATCGAGTTCGACGATCTCTTCAGGATGGTTAATTCGCGACCAAGAAAGGTCCGTGATGTGGATCAATCCATCTACACCACCCAAGTCGATAAATACTCCATAAGAAGTAATGTTCTTAACCGTTCCCTCGAGAACCTGTCCTTTTTCAAGTTGACCGATAATTTCTTTCTTCTGCTTTTCAATATCCGCTTCGATAAGTGCTTTGTGAGAAACCACGACGTTTTTAAACTCGTGATTGATCTTAACCACCTTGAAGTCCATTGATTTACCTACGTATGCATCGTAATCACGAATCGCTTTGACATCGATCTGAGAACCAGGCAAGAAAGCCTCAATTCCAAAAATATCAACAATCATTCCGCCCTTGGTTCGACTCTCGATCGTTCCGGTCACAATGGTTTCATCGTCATAGGCTTTGTTGATACGCTCCCAAGATTTAATCACTCGAGCCTTTCGATGAGAAAGGATCAGTTGCCCTGAAGCGTCTTCTCGAACATCTACATAGACATCTACCTTGTCCCCTACTGCCAAATCTGGATTGTAGCGAAACTCATTAAGTGAGATCACGCCTTCGCTCTTTGCGTTAATATCGATAATCGCATCGCGATCCGTGATATTAATCACTGTTCCTTCCACAACTTCGTTGTCTAGGGTCTCTACAAAATTATCCTCGACAAGTTTCTCAAATTCATGCAACTTCTCATCGTCGATCTTGTCGATTCCTTCTTCGTAATTGTGCCAGTCAAAATCCTTCAGGAATTGTTCCGGGTTTTTTTGTTGTTCTTTAACAGCAGGTTGAGATTCTGCTTCCATTCCGGCTACAGGGTTAGCTTCAATTTTAGCGGCCTGTGTTTCCGTAGTTTTAGCTGTATCGGCTTCTTTAGCCTCTGCTGGTTTTGTTTCTTTATTTTCAGCCATAGCTGAGTTGAGTTTGTATTCTATTGTCTATCCAGAGAATGCAATCGACTATATTCAATAGAAGAGGTTGCTGTGTGTTTTTATACTTTTTCCTTCTTATTTCTCTGTGGCGTCGAATAAAAAGGAGTGCAAAAATACAACTATTTTTTAATATAACACTCTATCTATCGCTATTTTATGCTCACACAGAAGGGCCTTAGCAACTTGATTACAAAGCGTACTACAGGCAACCCTCTTCATTCAGCCTGTTAGGCAGCTGAAAAAGGAAGAATCTACCCGTTTATTTCAATTTCCCATCCCTTAGGTTCTCGTAATTTCGCTGGTATTCATACACAAATGCAGGGTGTTCCTTTCGAGCCACATCCACCGCTGTTTTTGCCGCTTCCAATGCCTCAGTATGGCGGTCCAGCTTTTCCAGAATCTGAGCTTTAGTCCAATACATATAGTATTGAGGCTTGGCAGCTATGGCTGCATTTACATACTGCAAAGCATCGTCTAATTTTCGATTGGTTTGTAAATAATATCCGGCTATTTGCATGTAAGGAGGTTGATCTTTTTGCAATTGCTCTTGCAAGTAGGCCATGATCCGCGCGTCATTATCTGCTGTGATGGGAACTTCAATCCGGGTATCGTCCCAATCTAACCGCAAAACCGCTTTATCCTTTGAAAGCGATTCCAAGCTCAGCGCAAAAGACTCTTGTACCCGATCCAGTCGCTCTACAGGTACTTCAATTTCCACGAGGTTCTCTTGCGCATCAAACCCATCGGCCCCCCAGTTGTCCACCCCTTTATTCAACAGGACTTGCCAACTGGTCTCTCCCGGGATTGTATACAACGCATATTCCCCGGGCTCCACCACTTCTCCTCCAAAATTCACCTCTTCTCCAAAGGTAATTTTTGTGGTTGCATTAGCTCCCGTTCTCCAAACTTGTCCATAGGGAATAAGTGCTCCAAAAACTTTGCGGCCATTTTTCGAAGGCCGGCTGTAATCCAGCTTGATAAAAGAAGTGGAAAAAGCCTGGTCGATCGTGACGTGAGGACTGGCTGCGGGCATGTGAAACGCCTGACCGCTTACTGAAAGGCAAAACAACCCCATTAAAAAGGGGATGATCGTATAAATTGTTTTCATCTGTATAAAGGTTTTTATTAAGTCGACTTCTCAAGGTTACGCCTTATCGAGGATCCTCTTTCTCTGCCTTCAAGCAATCCTGCACCAGCTTCAAAATTTTATCAAACTGCTCCTGCTCACTCATCTTTGAGTTATCAATTTCAATAGCATCTACAGCCTTTTTCAGCGGGGAAACCGTTCGAGTAGTGTCCAAGTGATCACGTTTAAGAATGTTCTGCAGAACCTGATCATAAGTTACCTCTTGGCCTTTTGCTTTCATTTCTTGAAAGCGCCTTTTGGCGCGAACCTCAGGTGAAGCGGTCACAAACAACTTTAGTTCCGCTTCGGGAAAAACAACAGTCCCGATATCTCTTCCATCCATTACGATCCCTTTTGCACTGCCCATTTGTTGCTGCTGTTCCACCAAAAAACGACGTACTTCCGGTATGGCCGCCACTTCGCTGACATAATTCGAGACTTGAAGTCCACGAATTTCCTGTTCCACATTCTCCTGGTTGAGGTGCATTTCTACTGCCCCGGTCGTCTCTTGTTTTTCAAACCGCAACTCCACTGCTGAAAGGGAATCGATCAACGCCTCTTTTTGCAAACCCTCCACGCCGATATAACCTTTTTTCAATGCGTGCAAGGCAACCGCTCTATACATGGCCCCCGTATCTACATAAATATATCCCAATTCTTTCGCCAAGGCCTTGGCAATCGTGCTTTTTCCTGTTGAAGAATAGCCGTCAACTGCTATGATAATTTTACTCACGTCTTTGCTTTTACAACTTACAAAATTACAACTAAATATCCAACCCTTTCGCTTGTCGAGACCCAGTCTTTTTTTGAGTTTTCAAAATAAATTTATCTTTACAGTGTTAAGTATATATGTATAAATCGGCATATATTTCAATTATAATAAGAGATATAAAAACTTAACATAGATATTTCATATAGGTTTTTATACCGGATTATACAAGGGTTATAAAAACTCTGTTAAATAAAATGAGTCCGCTCATCAATTTCTTTTTTTATGCTATCTTTAAGCAACAGAAATACACAACTTTTACAAAACAATCCTATGAATAGAAAGATCAACCATGTCACTGTTATCGGCTCAGGCGTTATGGGGAGTGCCATTGCCTGTCACTTCGCCAATATTGGCGTAGCCGTACTATTGCTAGATATTGTCCCCAAAGAGCTTTTGGAGGCAGAAAAGAAAAAAGGATTGTCCCTAAAAGA
>JAJYSO010000222.1 GCA_021793535.1 Bacteroidota bacterium
CATTCTAAAATAGAAAAATCCCTATTTTTAAGAGCATTGAACAACTGTCATCGTTTTTACATTTAAACCACTTATCTTTGTCATAGATACACTATTATGAAACTCATCATACGCATCTTAATTACAGCCTTTATTGTAGTGGCACTGTCCAACTTTTTACCGGGCACACACATCGACAATTATTACACAGGAATTTGGGTTGCCATCGTTATCGGATTGATGAATATCTTTATCAAACCACTCCTTATTATCTTAACCCTACCGGTGACCATTATTACCTTCGGTCTTTTCCTGCTGGTGATCAATGCCATAATCATTTTGCTATCGAGTAGCCTGGTCAATGGTTTTTGGGTAGACGGGTTCTGGTGGGCCCTCTTATTCAGCCTCTTACTTTCTTTTTGTCAATCCATCCTTTTTGCAACCTTTGGCAAACAAAATCAAAATCCATAAGTACGAAAACTTGGCGGGGAGTTAAATAAGTCGTATTTTTGCACCTCAAAATTTAGAAGGATCAATTTCATGGAAATTAGTAGAGAAAAAATAGACGATTTAAACAGCATTGTCACGGTCGACATTAAAAAGGAAGATTACGAACCAAAAGTTGACAAAGTTTTAAAAGATTATCGGAAGACGGCCAACATCCCTGGGTTTCGAAAGGGGCATGTTCCCATGGGGCTCATCAAAAAACAATACGGACAGGCCGTTTTGGTGGATGAAGTCAATAAACTCTTACAAGAAAATCTCAATAAATACTTAACGGAAGAGAAGCTAGAAGTGCTAGGAAATCCTCTACCCAAGGAAAAAGAAAACTTTTCATGGGATGATGAAAACTATTCTTTCGATTTTGAACTGGGGCTCGCACCCTCTTTTGAAGTAGATCTCACCTCAGTATCGCCAGTCACACATTATAAAATTGTGGCGGATAAAAAGATGATCGATAATCAAATTAAACATCTCCAAACTCAATACGGAAAATTAAAATCAAAAAACAGCATCGATAAAGAAGAAGATCTGGTTGCCGGAATAATGAAAAACGAAGAGCAGGATATCGATGAAAAAACGACCTTTTCCTTAAGTAAAATTAAAAAAGACCGACAAAAAGACTTCTTAGGAAAAAAAGTGGGAGACGTTCTTCCCTTAAAGACCAAGGATCTTTTTGAAACCGACCACATCTTGGCAGGTCACTTGGGTAAAGACGTAGAAGAAGTAAAGGATTTGGATCTCGAAGTAAGCTTCGAAATCACCGAAGTAAACGAACAAGAGCTCGCAGAGTTAAATGAAGACTTCTATGTAAAGGTCTTTGGAAAAGATGCCGGCATTCAAACGGAAGAAGAGTTCAGGGAAAAAATCAAAACCGATACAGAAGCTAATTTCGTTCAGCAAGGTGATAACCAACTGCTCAATGATCTCTCAGAAGCGTTGATCGAAGATGTAAAATTTGATCTTCCTCAAAAATTCTTGGAAAAATGGATTAAAGTCAGTGGAGAAAAAGAACTCAGTCATGAGGAAGCGCAAGAGGAATACAAGCGTTCCGAAAAAGGACTTCGATACCAGCTCATCGAAAATCAACTGATGAAAGCGCATAAAATCAAAATAGAAGCTGAGGATATCATCAACTCTACTAAAGCGCGCATTAAAATTCAAATGGCACAATTCGGTCAATTGAACCCTTCTGAAGAAGAATTAAACAGTATTGCACAACGGGTTTTGACTAACGAACAAGAAGCTCGGAATTTTTCAGAACAAGCCAAAAATGAAAAAATGTTGGCGTTCTTTAAAGAAAATGCCAACCTTAAAGAAAAAGAGGTCACCTTCGATGCTTTTATCGAAGAGATCACGCAAAAAAACACAACCAACAAGGATCAGTAACGCATGGATTTACAAAAAGAGTTTAAAAAATTTGCAACAATGGACCATGGGGTTAATGCCAACTATTTTGATGGCATCATTACCAGCATGCTTCCAGTGGGAATGACCCCAAATATTATCGAGGAACGCAAGATGAACGTTGTGGCAATGGATGTGTTCTCTCGTCTTATGATGGACCGAATTATCTTTATGGGTACAGCCATTAGTGACCAAGTGGCGAACATCATCCAAGCACAACTCTTATTCCTTGAAAGCACGGATGCCAATAAGGATATTCAAATCTATATCAACTCCCCTGGAGGGAGTGTCTATGCCGGATTGGGAATTTATGACACCATGCAATTCATTAAACCGGATGTGGCTACTATTTGTACAGGTATGGCAGCATCTATGGCGGCCGTACTTTTATGCGCAGGTGAAAAAGGCAAAAGAAGCGGGCTCCCCCACTCTAGAGTGATGATCCACCAGCCTATGGGAGGCGCTCAAGGACAAGCCAGCGATATTGAAATTACTGCTCGAGAAATCGTAAAATTAAAAGAAGAATTATATCAAATCATTGCTAAACACAGTGGTCAGACCTATGAAAAGGTATATGAAGACAGCGACCGTGATTTTTGGATGAAATCTTATGATGCCAAAAAGTACGGAATGATAGATGAAGTATTAGAACGCGGAGAATAAACACTAAACCTATGGCGAAAGATGAGTTACAATGCTCATTTTGTGGGCGAAAGAAATCAGAGACCAATATTTTAATTGCGGGCCTAGAAGCACATATATGTGACCGCTGTATTGAGCAGGCTTATAGCATTGTAATGGAGGAAGCCAAACAAGAGACTACTCGTGAGCTTTCCGAAGAACTCATGCTTCGAAAACCCAAAGCAATCAAAGAATTTTTAGACAGCTACGTCATTGGACAGGACAAAGCCAAAAAAGTACTTTCAGTAGCCGTCTATAATCACTACAAGCGCTTGCTACAAAAAGACGATGACGATGCCACCGAAATTCAAAAGAGTAATATTATTTTAGTGGGCGATACCGGTACTGGAAAAACCTTAATTGCACAGACCATTGCCCGGATGCTCAATGTTCCCATTGCCATTGTAGATGCCACTGTACTGACGGAAGCAGGATATGTCGGAGAAGATGTGGAAACCATCTTAACGCGTCTGATGCAAGCAGCGGATTATGACTTGGAGAAGGCACAGCAAGGAATCATTTTCATCGACGAAATTGATAAGATTGCTCGTAAAAGTGATAATCCTTCGATTACCCGAGATGTCAGTGGAGAAGGTGTACAGCAAGCTCTACTCAAATTATTGGAAGGAACAATAGTCAATGTTCCCCCAAAAGGAGGAAGAAAACATCCCGATCAAAAATTCATCGAAGTAGATACCCGAAACATTCTCTTTATAGCCGGTGGTGCTTTCGATGGTATTAAAAGACATATTTCCAATCGCTTAAATATGCAAGCAGTAGGGTACAGCTCTTCTAAAAATGGTACGAATTTAGAAGGTGAGAATCTCTTGAAGTATATCATCCCTAAGGACCTCAGAGACTTTGGGCTCATCCCGGAAATTATTGGTCGACTTCCTGTGCTGACCTATATGAACCCTTTGGATGCTGCTACTTTAAGAGCAATTCTGACCGAGCCCAAAAATGCCTTGGTCAAACAATACACCAAGCTCTTCGCCATGGATCATATCAAACTATCCTTTACCGAGGGGGCTTTAAACCTCATCGTTGAAAAAGCCATAGCATACAAGCTTGGAGCCCGCGGCTTGCGTTCTTTATGTGAAGCCATCTTGACCGATGCGATGTACGAACTGCCCGATAGCGATGTGGATGCCCTAAAAGTAACGCGATCTTACGCCGAGAAGGCACTCGAGAAATCGACAATTAAAACCTTAAAAGCAGCCTCTTAAAAAAAGCGCTTTTAGAAAATTACATTGGCTGCGTACCATTTCGGACTAGCGCAGCATGATATCTCCATTTTTAGGGTCAATTCAGGAAGTCAAAAGACAATTTAAGACCCTGAATAACCATATCGGTTCCGATAATCGCAATAATCAACCCCATCAATTTTCCGATCACAGCGATCACATTGTGCCCAAGGCGCTTGATAATAATTTCACTCGCACGAAGGGTAAAGAAATTCAATAGACAGACCAAAGTAAACACGGCAATGACCACTAAGGAATGTTGCCATGTGTTTTTGGATACAAAATTCATGGCCGTTACAATCGTACCGGGCCCAGCAATCATCGGTATGGCCAATGGTGAGATGGCAATTCCTTCATCAATGTTTACACGCTCTAACCGATGTGCGGAGGACTTCTTAGAACCGATCATATCAAAGCCCACGATAAATACCAAAATTCCACCGGTAATCTTAAATGCCGGAATAGTTATCCCAAACATATTAAAAATGATCAGA
>JAJYSO010000223.1 GCA_021793535.1 Bacteroidota bacterium
TCAAGGTTCGACTTTGCTTCATACACGCGATTTCGGACCGCTTCAAAGTCTTTCAACTTCCAACCATCTTGCACGATCAAAAGCGCTCGCTTTTCATAAAAAACTTGGATCTCATCCCCCTCAAGTTGCCCGTATGCTCCCCCACGAGCCCTGATTTGCTTTTGGAGCTGTCCTATGGCCAATTCGGTTTTTATAAACTGTTGCACCTGGGTCCTGGTCAATGGAGCATCGACAGGCTGTGCATGTAGAAAAGCAATACGGATCACAAACAAAAAACTGGTTACTGTTAAATGCATCGCTGTTTTTTGATTAAAAATAAGCAGCGATCATCAACCATCAACCGATTATTGAGCATACGCGTGATCTCAGTGAAAGTATGATGGATATGAATGCGTATAATTCAGTTTATAGGGACATTCAAGCCCCTTTAGCGCAGTTGCCGTTCAGCGGCAGCACTCCCCCTATGAGGCTCCAGTTGGAAATTGCAATCTCATCATTAAATCTTCCTGATCCTCCCTTCCTAGTGTGAACAGGTGTCGACCAAATTTCTGCATTCCATTTCTCTTATAAAACTTAATCGCTCTTGGGTTCTTTGTCCACACGCCCAGCCATAGAGAAGAGGCTTGCCTCTGCTTTGCCACTTGAACAGCTTTGTCAAACAATAGTTGCCCCAATCCTCGACCTTGACAAGATTTTAAAATATAAATCCGTTCGATTTCGGCCGCTCGAAGGTCACGCGATTCGGTTTGCGCCTTGCCAAAATTCAACTTCATATATCCCAAAATCTTATCGCCTTCACACACAAAATAAAAAATCGAATCTGGGGTATTGAGCTCTTCTCTCAGCCTAGGAATAGCAAACTTTTCCTTTAAATAGCTTTTCAAATTTTCTGGCGTATTTCCAAAGGCATACGTTTCTTCAAACGTACGTTTCCCAATTTGCTGCAAAGCAAAAAGATCATCTTCTGTCACGCTTATCGTCTCATAATTCGCCATTTCCAATGTCTATTTAGTTGTTCTTCAAAAATAACCTCTCCCTCAGGCAGCTTTATGAACCCTACTTACCAGAGCTTCCCTACAAGTTTTACTCCTTATATTTTTAGCTATAGAAAGGCCACCTTACAAGCAAACTTATATGGTTTTTGCTCAATTAAATTTTATCTTTTTTAAAATGACTGCCATCCGCTGACTATTGGCCATAAGCCAACTGAACTGTTCAGCCAGCAAATGAGCCTCCTCCTTCTCCGTATTCGCTTCCCAATTCTCATCAAACTGGTTTTCCTCCGATATCTTCACCAATCTTTCCTCGTATTCCCGATCCATATCTGTGGTTTCCGGAAGACTGATCATTCCCTGTCGCTCCAGGTGATCAAGCATTTTAGAGGAACTGTTCAAATTCTCAATGATGGCCGCCACCGTTTTGTTAAAGTCTTTGGAAGCCGGCGTGGTTTCATTATTGACAATATAGGCGCCCAAAGAAGCCAAAGAAGCCAGGAAAGAGTGCATTAACATCACCAGTTGAAACACTTCATTTAAACTTTTGTGTTGAGATCGCGGTTCCTGTGTCATCCGCTGAAAAGCAGCACTCACCTCAGACAAACTCAAAAAGGCCTCCTTGCGCTTTAGTTTATAGGCTGTGGTTACTTTTCCTTTTTGATTATATAGTTTTCCAATCTCAACAAGGTAGTCCCGATCAGCGTCTATTGCGCCTTTCAAGGTTTTATCTATCCCTTTGATCTCCCAAAAAGGCCAGAGCATTCGACCGCCGATAAAGGCCAATCCGGCACCGAGCAGCGTATCCAATACCCTGAATTGAATGAACTTAAAAACATCGGGGTGCAACATCCCATAGACAAATAGAACGTACATGGTAATAAAAGCCGCCGCTGCTTTATAATTGCGATGAACCATCGATAGCCCAACAGCATAACATAAAACGGCCAAGATTCCGTAGACCGTGGAATTTTGCACAAAATAAATAATCCCAAATGCCAGTGCGCCGCCGATGACCGTTCCTATACTTCGATCTCGAAAACGCTCTTTGGTCAGTCCGAAGTTCGGGCGCATAATGATGATCACCGTCATTAAGATCCAATAGGCATTCACCACGTTTAAAAGCAATCCGAGCCCATACCCCAACATGCCGATAATCGCTATTCTTACCGAGTGTCGAAAAATAGAAGAGCGTTTATTAAAATTATCCAAAAGAACTTTCCATCCCCAATCTTGTTTGGTGAGAAAAGGACTTTCTCGATCCAAGTTAGAAGTGTGAAGCGGGAGCTGCTTATTCAAAATCAGGTATTCAATCTTTCGAATTTTAGCATACTGACTCTTCAAGTAACGCCAATAATTCTTCAAGGCCAAAATATCATCATCTTTTTTAACCCCTTGTTTCTCCCGCTCCTGGATCAGCTGCAAAATATCCTCTTTCATTTGTTGCAAGGCCTCGGCAATCTTTTGATCCGGTTTGATTTTCGTAGAGGAGCCAAAATGTCTGAATAAATAACGGAAACGTTGGCTCATTGCCAAAACAATCGCCTGAAAACGATCTTGCTTTCCCGGGTTTTCCTCAAAGATTTCATCAATTTTAAAATAATTGACCGGATTGGCCATCGCCAATTCCAAAACATCGATAATCTCTCTTAACAGCAGTGCTCGTCGCGCTTGATAATTTGATTTACCAGAGACCAATCGACGGCTCAGCAAAAGTTCACGTAAGGTCTCATGGGTCTCTGTCAGTTCATTTTGTTTCTCCAAAAGATCTTTTATCAACTCCTTTCGATCGTTCTTTTTATCGACAAGCTTGGCTCTTATTTCCAAATAATCCGCTGTAAACTCCAAGGCTTCCGCCAGATGATACTCCGTAGAATTCTTAGGAAATAAAATATAGCGAACCAACACCAAAGAGATGTACCACAGGCCTCCAATCCCTATATACAAAAGCCGACTGTATATAGACAGCTCGGAATCGGATACAGAAGACATGCTCAACACAATGGAAAACAACCCCGAAAAACTAATCAGCGACGCCCTAAACCCGTATACAGAAAGATAAGCGATACAAAAAATCATTCCTCCCAATACCGGCAAGAATAGCGGTAAAGGCAACTTGAGAAAATGCATTATATAGGTCACCATCAAGGTTAGTAATATGGTAAGAAACATCCCTTGTACCTGCAAACGCACACTCCCCGAAGTATCGCTAAAAGAGACAAAAAGCACCCCTAATGTCACATGAATGCCCACGGACAACATATCTGACCAGGCCCCAATGGCCACAGGAATGACCATCCCAATAATCATGGAAACAGCTTTGATAAAGTCACGACTGCTAAAAGACTCAGCTATTTTTTGACGGGTTTTTAAAAGGGGAGAAAGAATCAACTTTAATTATTTTTCAAGGAAAATCAAAGATAGTATTTTAATATTTTATTTTTTTAAGTTCAAGCCTTGACTTCTTCGCTATCTTTATTCCGGTCAAATTTTAGTATTTTTGCCCCTTTAAGGGAGCATCATGATCACCTGGGAAGTTATCCTGTTACGGCTTATATTGGCCTCGTTGCTCGGAGGAGTCATCGGGTTGGAACGCGAACGCAAAAACTGGTCTGCAGGGATGCGTACGCATATGATGGTCTGTTTAGGGGCTGCTCTGACCATTATTGTATCCAGCTACGGGTTTTCAGAAGCCTTAAAAATGGATCATGTCGTGCTGGACCCTGCCCGTATAGCCGCTCAAGTAATCAGTGGAATTGGTTTCTTGGGTGCCGGCATCATCATGTTCTTAAAACCGGGTTTCATCAGAGGGCTCACTACTGCTTCAGGATTGTGGACAGTAGCCGCCATAGGTTTAGCCGTCGGATCGGGGTTGTATATCGCTGCCATCTCCGCAACGGTAATCGCCTTTGTTATTTTGCTTATTCTACAACCTTTTGAAGAACGTTTTGCCAGGCGCTTTCGTCAACACCTGGTACGGGTAGCCATAAACGATACCGCCAATCCGTACCGAATCATCGATAAAATCATCGAATTGGGCGAAAAAGACATCAAGACTTTCTCTTTCAATAAAAGTGAAAGCGGGTACATCATTGAAATTAATTTTGAAAATTTTGACATCAAAGAAGTCGCTCCCGCCCTTGAAAAAATTGAAAAAGACGATGATGTCCTCTCCGTTTATTGGACACGGTAAATTATCGTCCCCATCAAGACAAGTGCTAACCAAAGGATACCCTTTCCCTGTTTCTAGCTCATTTTTCTTGCCTTTCTACCCCATTTATAAATTTAAAATAATCCAATAGATCGG
>JAJYSO010000224.1 GCA_021793535.1 Bacteroidota bacterium
CGATCTCTATTGAGCCCATAGGGCTTGTAGATTATCCATCTAGGATAAAAATAGGTTGTCTATTATATACCGAGGGTTGAAAGAAGATTTTATGTAAGCTGCCTCAATTTACAAAGCCTTTCGACATTGGAAATAAATCACAGAAGTTTACTTATCAGCCTTAGTGCACCACCTCAAGAAAAATTAGATGAACTTTATAAAATAATAAAGTGAAATAGATGGCCTTCCACAAAGAATTAAGTTTTTTCTTGCGAAAGGGGTTGGATTTCAGCCCCTAATGCAAATAACTACTTGATTAACTATCTAATTGTCAATTTACTTTTGAAAAGGCAAATGGGAATCTAAAGAGCATATTGTTGGGTTCTTATATTTTTTCTAGAGATTTTTCCCCTCATCGTTTAGTTATTGCTCACAATGGTTTAGGTGTTTGTTGAATAGGGCATCAACTTTTTTGCTAAAATCATTGAATTCAGCACGTATGCTGCGAACCTGTACTTCACTTATTTGGTATTCATCATCATATCGTGCTGCGATATAAGCGTGTTCCAACAAGAGCAACAGTTCGTTATTGTCCATTTTTGAAGTTTCTGAAAAAGGTCTAAGGCTGGGGAAGAACGAGGCGCAATAGTTGATATGACTAATGATGCTTTGAGTGGCTTTACTTTTGCCAAGACAAATTTGTTCTATAAACCGAAAAGTAAGCTCAAAGGCTTGATGCAGATGGAAAGCAGCAATGCTGAAATGTTTTTCAGCAATAAGCTCATCGGCAGCTTTAACAAAAGCATCGATTTTATGTCTTCCGCGATTATAGTATCGGACCGCTCTTTTCAATAAGCGGCTTATTATCAAATTTTCGTAATTGAGAACACTATTGTCTCCGGAATTCGCAAATACGGTAAAACCTAAGCAAACGTGTTCTACGAAATAAAGACTTCCTCGGGCCAAAGCTGTTTCTGATGCGGCTTCGGTATAGATCCGTACTTTAAAAGTAGGGTATTCTTTTCCTATTTTGTTAATAAGGCTAATGATCTCTTCGGGGATGGGGTCAATATTGGCATCGACAAATGCAGTAAGGAAATAATAAGGGCTTCCTCCTTCGTTTTGAAGTTTTGATAGAAATATGATATCGAGGGTTAATAGATCGAGCATGCTATGCACTAGCCTGGATAGTTTTTCTTTCTGCTCAAAATTATCAGGAATATTAATGTAATTGGCCATAATAATAAGTTTTGATGGTGTGTATTAATCGTGGATCTTGGGCATGCAACTTATATTCTATGTGTATATAAAATCACTTTGTTTAACTTACAACTCCTCTAAAAACAGCATCATTTTGGGTTGGCGGTAGACTCTTGATTCAGGAATATTTTTTACGGGCGCCTTTGATTCTTCTTTCGATTTTGATAAAGAAACAATCAAATTTTGAAATATTGTGTCCGTAGAGCTTGTATATTACCAATGATATCTGGTGTTTTACCAATAATGTTTATAGATTTTCTATTATCTTTACAGGAGGAACAACTACAAATCATATTATGAACACCGCAACAAAGCCCAATCATATCGGTAGAAAGATTAGCCGAATCAGAGAGTTGAGAGGCATGAAACAACAAACACTGGCCATGGAGCTGGGGGTCAGTCAACAAAGTGTTTCTTTACTTGAGCAAAGTGAAACGGTTGAAGATGAAAAGCTGGAAGAGGTGGCCAAAGTTCTGGGAATGACCGCTGAAGCGATTAAGAATTTTTCTGAGGAAGCTGTATTTAATATTGTAGGAAATACAGTCACTAATCATGATAATGCTTCCCTTTTTGCTTATCAACCTTCATTTAACCCTGTTGATAAATTGGTAGAGGCCTACGAGGAGAATAAAAAACTGTATGAGCGGTTGTTGGCGGCTGAAAAAGAAAAGATGGCCTATTTGGAGCAGTTGCTGAATAAAAAATAACTTTTTGTTCATAGCAAATCTAAATTCTTTAGGAGGGGCAGCTATGCAGTCACAGGGGTTCTGGATTTTAGTAGTGAGGGTAAAGGATTGTTATTCCATCCTTAGATAGAAGTCCTTTGTTAAATCCCGATAGGCAGGCGTATAGTGATGACGGCTTTCCTCTATGATTAATTCCTGTGGTGTGATCTTGACTCGCTCGAATCCCAATATCATCAGGCTTCGTTTAACAGCACTGTTGGCATGTCCTTTTACCCGAGTTAGTTTTTGGAGATGGAGTCCATATTTTGTTGCAAGTTCGAGTATTATTTGCTCCTGGCTAAAAGGAAGAATGAATGCAAATTTTCCTGTTTTTGCCAATAAATTTGCAACTCCTTTAAGAAGACTGTTATAGGCTAAGGAAGAAGTGAACCGTGCTTTTTGCCGCTGGTCGGTCATTGGGGCTGCTCCATTGGGTTGTTCAAAATAGGGAGGGTTACTGACAATGAGATCGTATTTTTCATCCATTTCCGCATAAAATTCGACAAAATCAGCATGATAGCAAAACAAACGGTCTGCCCAAGGACTGTTTTCGAAATTTTCAACACTTTGAATATAGGCCTGCTCTTCGATCTCTACAGCATCGATCAGAGTTGCTGGACTGCGTTGAGCTAAGATTAAGGCAATAACACCAGTACCTGATCCGATATCTAATATGCTATCGGGAACGTGGGATAGCGGAGCCCATGCGGCCAACAATACGGCATCGGTCCCTACCTTCATCGCCGATAGATCCTGATAAATCGAAAACTGTTTAAATTGAAAACGAGCTCGCATAGCTTTTACGATCTGCTATATGTAAAGTTCCAAGAGCCCTGCCGGTAGGATGAGGTGAAGTTCTTTTTTAACTTTATCGATATGATCGATAAAAGGGTCGGTCACGGGGACCAGAATATCGCCTTTGGGATGAGCAATGATAAAGAGTGCTTGAGCAGTGGAATCGTTTACCGCCTTTAAGATCCCCAATTTTCCGTGGGTTTTATCATATACCGTAAATCCAATGATTTCATGGAAGTAGAACTGATTCTCTTCCAATTCGGGGAGTTCGTTCAAGGGCAGATAAATATTTTTATCCAAGATGCCTTCTGCATCGATTTCGGTGTCGATGTCTTCAAACTTTACCCGTAGTAAATTGGATTTTTGTAAGTTGCTCCTTTCAACAAAAAAAGGAATCAAATCTTCATTGATATCAATGAAAAAAGATTCCTTTTCTAAATAATCTTCAGGGTAATCGGTATCGAGTTTAATCAATACCTCTCCTTTAAAGCTAAATTTACCTACAATACGACCTAAATAAAAACATTCCGTTTTTTGCATTGGTCTGGGAGATTCAGCTTATTCTTCTTCTTGATCAGCCTTAGCTTCCTCTTCGGGTTGGTTGGCAGCAGCACGCTTGGCATTAACCTCTTTCTCTGCTTCCAGTGCTTTGGCCTTGGCTTGTGCAATAGAATCGCTGTGCGCTTGTTGACGTTTTGTCAAACTGGTTTCTTTTTCTTCTACCCAAGCTTTGAATTTCTTTTCAGCTTCTTCTTCAGTTAAAGCGCCTTTGCGAACTCCGGTTAGCAAATGGTTTTTTAACAACACTCCTTTTGAAGAGAGTAAGTCGCGGGCAGTATCTGTAGGTTGTGCTCCGTCTTGTAACCATTGAACTGCATGATCCACGTTAAGGTTAACTGTGGCAGGGTTTGTCAAGGGATCATAAGTTCCCAATTTTTCGAGATATTTACCATCTCTTTTTGCGCGGGAATCAGCAGCAACGATCCAATAAAAGGGTTTGCCTTTCTTTCCGTGACGTTGTAATCTTATTTTTACTGGCATATGAATTAAATTTTAGGGTTCACGACCCCAGTTATTAATAAAGTGTGCAAAGATAAGTACATTTTGTTTGATAAATCTAGAAATTATTATTTTTTTCCAACGAGCAGATTCAAATAGATAATTGGGGTCTGGCCAGGAAAGCTTTCCAAGTTTAAAGGCTGTTCGTGAAACCATGATCAATGTGATAATTATTGTTTAATTCTTCAATTTTATTTTCCTACGAGGTATATATTGATGTCAAGTAATATAGGATGGAATTAAGCTTATTATAGCTGAAAATTATTACCTTACGGTGGTATGGACTGCCGGTACTTGTAACTAATTAAATGTAGATAATTTTTTATAGACCTGAGTATGAGTTATAAATGAAAGTAGGATTGTCTTAAAATAAAAAATCATCGTAACTTTGTTGACCGTTGGGTTCAAAATTTTTGAAAAATGGAAAAAAGACAGATTGAATTATTGAAAGCTTTAGCTAAGAAATTAAAAACTGAGA
>JAJYSO010000225.1 GCA_021793535.1 Bacteroidota bacterium
AGATTCGAGTCGCAATTTTTCAGTTATTTCCCTTTCGTACTGTAGGCCTACTCTAAATTGAAATCCACTGATGGAAGCCACATTCATTTCTTTTGTTCCGTATTGCACGTTGTCTTGATAAAAGGAGTTTTCGCTTTTAATTTTTCCAAAATGGAACCCTCCTTCAACCCCTACATTTAAGCCTTTGTAAAGGGGGTATCCGAGCGCGAGAAAAAGATTGTTTAATCCTCCTTTTCCATTAAAACGGGCAAAGGTGGAAGAAGTGCTCTCTTGAAATCTATAGCCCACCGAATTACGTGGCCGGATGCCCAGAGCAAAACTGAATTTTCCTGTAGGGATGGCTATTGCAAGATAGTCAAAAGAAGTACTTTTTGCTTTTTCACTCTCGTCCGTATCGTTTTTTAGCGTGGTCATCTGTTGCGTAAGCCCGACGGTATAGGTGGTGAGTTGTAATTTACCTAAGGCTGCAGGGTTTTGGAAATTGTAATGGATGCTGTCTGCGGAAATAGACAGGCCTTCCATGGAACGGTTTTCTGCAGAACCATTGAAAGAGGGGAGTCCAACGCCAAAGTAGGAATAGGGGGAAGACGTATTGTTTTGCCCATTTGCAATTGCTGAGCTTAAGATGATCAGTGTTATAAAAAGTCTTTTAACCATTAAGTTTATTATATTCTAGAATGTGGTTAAGTCCTATCAAAAGGAAATTTTGGGGAACAAATATGGTGTTTTTTAGGGATTTAGACAAAATTTTGGCGTCACCTCCTGTTAAAACCGTTGTTAAATTCGGAAAATCCTTTTCAAAGTGTGCTATAAATCCCTCGATTTCGAAAATAGTTCCTTGCATTACCCCTAATCGTAAACCTTCTTTTGTGGTTTGTCCTATTTTTTTAAGTGTTGTGTGCTTAGCGCGTAAAAGCGGAAGATTGGCTGTAAAATTGTTCAGACTCCTGTATCGCATATTTACTCCAGGAGAGATGGCGCCTCCTAAATAGTTATTATTGGCTGTTATGATGTCGTATGTAATGCAAGTTCCCGTATCGATGACCAACGTGTCTTTGCCTGGAAATTGGGTGACTGCAGCAGCAGCGAGAGCAATTCGATCTAGCCCCAAGGTATCTTGAGAATGATAGCTATTGATAAAGGGCACAGGAGTTTTGCTAGATAAATTAATTTGAAGCCCTTGTAAAGTGGCAAAAACTTTTTTGTACGTTTCTTCAGGTGAAGCTACATTAGCAATAATGCCATCGGCGATAAGCGGGAACTCATTTAAAAGGGCTTCCTCTGTTTTTTTGAGCTCCTCTTTGTGGCATACTGCTGTCTTTAAGAGCTGATTGTTCTTAAAAACAGCAAGTTTAGCACGCGTGTTGCCAATGTCTATAATTAGGTTCATTAGAAAAAATCGAAAGGGCGAAGATAAAAAAGTATTTTGTATAAATTTATTTTGCGTTTTATTAAAATGCATTTATATTTGCCCCTCTCAATTAAAGAGGTGCCTTAGCTCAGTCGGTAGAGCAACGGACTGAAAATCCGTGTGTCCCTGGTTCGATTCCTGGAGGCACCACCATTAAACTCCTAACTATTCGTTTTAAAGTTAGGGGTTTTTTGTTTCTATAAGCTGTGTAAAGTTGTTTTTTGAACGGGGCAAAAACATCTTTTTTGAAGGCGAACGACGACCTTGACGGGCAACTTACCTTATTTGCTGATCAATCTAACTCTTGCTCAGGGATTGAGGTTGTTTAAAAATCTATTTCAACTGCCCCGGTGACTCCGAAGTTTCGGGTGTGTTCCTGACGATAGTTTCCTCTGAAATGAAAATCAACTCTAAAGAAATTTAGAATATTGCCCACTCCTACACTCCATGACCAATAAGGTTGTCGGTTGGGAGCGATAAAGAAGGGGTGAGATTGAGAAGCATTTAAAGCTCGGTTCTGGTCAGAGATGGATCCGACTATCCCTCTAAAGCCCACGATTTCACGTAAATTTAAGTCCCTTAATAGGGGAAGGTACGAGAACAGTCGTCCATTAAAATTGTGCTCGAGGTGAATGCCTGCATAGGTGTCCGTCACAAATTCATAATAATCCAATAAAGGGAATGCGTCGTGGACGGTAAAGATCGATTGGTTTCCTGGAACGGGACTCAACAGCCCCAAGGGAACTTCCCCAAAGGTCTTTCCGGCTTCGATAATAGAGGTCAAGCGTCCGATTCCTCCTATGTATAGAGGTTGGTTGTAGTAGAACTCCAGCTTATCGTAATCAAAATCACTGTCTAACAGGCCTTTGATGCCTCTCGAGTATTTCAAAAGAATTTGTGCGTAGTGTCGTTTATTGATCACAATTCGTTCCACTCCATGGTTCGTTACCCTTCGGTTTGGGGTGAGTTCTACGGTGGCCGTTAATTCTGATTGTTTTATCGCTGAGGCAATGGCAGTATGCTCGGGATTGGTGTAGTAGTTTAAATCGAACTCGGGAGAAGCCGATTTTAAGGTACGATATGAGCCTGTTATGCCGAGTTTAAAATTTTCCACAGGGGAAATTTCTAAGCCCACCGAAGTCAAATTGACGCTGCTGAGGAATTTGTTGGAACCTACAGTAAAAATGGAAGAAGAAGCCAGACTTCGCCCGAGGATATCGGAAGTGTTGATAAGGTTAGCCCCTAATTGTTCAATATCTCTTCGGTGTCCCACCAGAAGTTTTAGTCGAGAAACGGGATGCAGAAGCCATTTGGCCGAGATCCCATATTTAAATTGTTGGTCTTTAAAGCCATAGGCTAAATAACCTTCAAGGCGCCATAAATCATCTGGGCTGAAGAAAGTACGCCCCCCTATACGAGCTCGGAGTCCCTCAATTTCATTATAGCCTAAAAGGGAAGGGAGTGGGCCAAAATCAAAATCTCCCGAATTGACGTAGCCTGAAGCCAAGATGCTTCCCACGTTGTAGAATTTTTTAAAGGTTTTCGTCTTGCTGAGTGTGTCGAGCATGTCGTAAATTCCCCTTTCTTGTTCCGAGAGGTTGGTCAGTCGTTTTTCTTTCCAAAATTCATCGCTTCGCCTATATACCTCTTTGTCAAAGCGAGTGCGTTTGTTGGTGTAGAAGTCTGCAGGCTTTCTGTGGTCAAATGTATAATTGTCATATACGGTTGTGCGTTGACCATAAACCCCTTTGGCATCGTCGCTTTTATTTAAAGAGAAATTGGTCATAAAATGATCCCGCTTGATGACAAAGGTCGAATCGTCGATCACTTCGAATTCTTGCTCTACGTATACGTCGTTAACCCAATTGATGTTGGCGCTTTTGGTCATCTCAAGATTGATTTTCTTTATTGCCCAGGTGGTGTCATTGACCCAAAAGTCGCCTTTGAAGGTAAGTTCGTTTTTTCGTCTGGGGTAATACACAATCTTATAGGACCATTTGTTATCGAGATAAGCACTGTCGGCAAGGATGTAGTTATAAACGTTGATCCCGGTTCTGGATAAAGGGCTGACAAAACTTTTGTTGAAAAACTTCAGGTAATTATCGTATACATCGTATTCGGTATACAGGTCTTTGATAAAATCAGTAAGGGCATGGTTCTCACTAAATCCTGAGTTTTTATTCCCGGTGAGGATTTCTTTTTTCTTATTCAGGAGGTTGTCCCCATACACTTCGGAAACAGACTCGTTGATAAAAATGGGCAAATAATTTTTTCCTGAAAGCGAGTTGGTATCAATCTTTTCAAAGATAAAGCGAATGTCTTTAAAAGTTCGGCTATTGATCATGGAACTGTCGATGGAATTGAGATCAAATTCTAGTTTCTCGTATTTGTCGAATTGATACTGTGGATGCTGTTGCACACCGTTTTTCCGCTTGTTTTTCCATATTTTACGTAAAATATCGATGGCCGGATTGTTCTTTTTTGAAGTTTTTCCCGAGTAGACAATAACCGTTGACAAGGCTTCTGAATCCTCTTCCATGGTTATTTCAAGGTCGAGATTGTGACCTTGTTTTAAGGGCATGGTCACAGTTTTATATCCTGTGAATGAAAATTCTACAGCATCGTGATCCGTTTTGGATTCCAAATAAAATCGACCATTTTCGTTGGTAATGGTTCCTTCGGTAGAGTTGATAAAGATAACATTGGCAAAAGCCATGGGTTCACCTTGCTGATCAACTATTTTTCCTCCAATTTTTGTTTGGGCCACGAGTAAGAGAGGGCAGAGAAGGAAAAAAAATGATAATATAGAGAGTTGTTTGTTCAAAGTGCGCGCTTTAAAATCGCCTTATCGCGATTGGAAATCGAACTGGCAAAGG
>JAJYSO010000226.1 GCA_021793535.1 Bacteroidota bacterium
TTCACGTCTTTTGTAACGACTTTTTCGGTACGTATCTGACGATGAATGATTTGAGTGGCTTCTTTTTTATTCAGCTTTCCTTCCGGTAGAGAGAGTTTCTTTTTTTGATCTTTCTCCAAGTGACACTTGACGCCTTCTATTAACCCATAAAAAGCGGTTTCCGCGGTATTGGGGATATAAGAGAAAACAGTATTGTCAAAATCGAAACCAATCGCCTCTACTGCTTTGTCGGCCAGGGCATATCCCAGCGCAATTCTTTCCTTATGGATAGCACTGTCGTTTCCTCTCGAAAAATATATGCGCTCGAAGCTGCAGGCCCTTCTTTTTTGAGGAGGTAAAATTTCGGAGTTTAAAAGGGTCCCATTTCCTTTGACAATCAAGGCATGGCCCGGTTCTAATTCTTTTATTTTTTCCTCAGGGACGTTAAAGACCGTTTGGAGTGCGGAACGCTCGGAAGCCCCGACGACAATTTCTGAGTCAACATAATAATAAGAAGGGCGGATGCCATAAGGATCTCTCAACATAAACCCATCTCCATTTCCGATTAGCCCTCCTAAGTGGTACCCTCCATCAAAGAAAGAGGCTGCTTGTCTTAGAACTTTTACCAAGTCAAATTGATCAGGTCCGTTTTTCTCTATGGAAGAAGGAATAAAGTGTTTGATGACCTCCAGCATTGCTGCCAGATCAGATTCTGCATGAAGCGTTCTGGGATGAATACCCACTTGTTTGAAGAGTTCTTTAACATTGACGATGTTAAAGTTTCCAGCTAAGGCAATGTTTCTGGTAGGAATTGGGTCAACCGTTATAAAAGGATGGCAAAACTCGAGGTTGTTTTGACCCTGGGTGCCATAGCGGAGGTGCCCTAAGATCAATTCTCCTAAAAATTCGAGACGCTCTTTCAGCTTTGCAGGCTGATCAAGCAGTTCTGGGGATTGCTCTTTTATTGTTTCAATCTTGGGGAAGATACTTTTAAAGAGCCCAGCAATGGGATCTGCTGCATTACTTCTAGCGCGATAAAAAGAGGGATAAGTAGGTTTTGTGTATAATTTCATTGCGGCCATTCCCGCTCCATCTTGCCCGCGGTTACGCTGTTTTTCCATCAGGAGGTATAGTTTTTCTAGACCGTAAAAAGAAGTGCCATACTGTTCTAGGTAGTAGGTTAAAGGTTTGCGCAAACGAATGAAAATGAGGCCACACTCGTGCTTGATGGAATCGCTCATAAAGTAGTTTAATAATAAATGCAAAAATAATAATTCACACTAAAGGGCGTTATTTAAAAAGTAAGTATTTTTGCTTCGATCTTTGTGATAATCAAGGGGGTATGTACATTAATAAGGTAAAGGGATGGATTAATTGCAGTGGGCTATTTTCTTGAAAATTACCAAAATAAGGAAATCGAAATTTATATTTTTATAGAGGTATTCTTGTTTTTGTTTACGTGCAAAAAAGACTTTTTAAGCAAAGAATCTGAACTGTACTGTAAAAAGTTAAACGTCATAAATCGTTATATTCATGTGTGGGATTGTAGGTTATATTGGAAATAGGCAAGCTTATCCAGTAATTTTAAAAGGACTCAAGCGTTTAGAATACCGAGGGTACGATAGTGCCGGGATTGCGCTGCTTCAGGAAGGACAGCTAGCTGTACATAAAAAACAAGGGAAAGTAGCCGATTTAGAGGAATTGGTAGCGGGGAAGAGGGTGCAGGCCAATATAGGTATCGGACACACGCGTTGGGCGACGCACGGGGCTCCTAACGATATAAATGCACACCCGCATCTTTCAGGAGATGGAAAACTGGCCATTGTGCACAACGGCATTATCGAGAATTACGCCTCCATTAAAAAAGATCTAATCCAAAAAGGGCATCGTTTTTTGGGGGATACTGACTCGGAGGTCATCGCGCATTTTATTGAGGAGATTAAGCGGCAGAATCAATGTGCTTTGGAGGAGGCAATACGGCTTGTGCTCAAACGTATAGTAGGCGCCTATGTCATCGTGATATTGGACTGTGATAACCCCGGTGAGTTAATTGCCGTAAGAAAGGGAAGTCCCTTGGTTATTGGCATAGGGAAAGGCGAGCATTTCTTAGCTTCAGATGCTTCGCCTATTATCGAGTATACCCAAGAAGTGGTTTATGTAAACGATTATGAAATTGCGATTGTTCGCCCCGATGAGTTGGTGCTTAAAAACAGCTCAAATGAAGTACAAACCCCCTATATCCAGAAATTGGATATGGAATTGGCTTCCATTGAGAAAGATGGGTATGATTATTTTATGCAGAAGGAAATCTTTGAGCAGCCTCAGCGAATTTTTGATTCTCTTCGCGGCCGATTGAATGCTCAAAAAGGAAGGCTTACCCTGGGAGGGCTACACCAGTATATGGATGCTTTTATACAGGCTAATCGCATGGTCATTCTCGCTTGTGGGACTTCATGGCATGCCGGTCTTGTGGCCGAGTATATGATTGAGAAAATGGCGAGGATCCCTGTGGAAGTGGAGTATGCTTCAGAGTTTCGGTATAGGGACCCGATCATCAATAAGGGAGATGTGATTTTGGCCATTTCCCAGTCGGGAGAAACAGCAGATACGTTGGTGGCAATTGAGGAAGCTAAAGAGAAAGGGGCTGTGGTCTTTGGTGTTTGTAATGTAGTGGGGGCCTCCATCCCAAGAGTTTCTCACGCTGGAGCATATACCCATGCTGGGCCGGAAATCGGTGTGGCCAGTACCAAGGCCTTTACTGCGCAGTTGACGGTTCTAGTTCAAATTGCTATAAAAGTTGGTTATGAAAAGGGAACCCTGAGTCCATCGCAATACTTTAATTTACTCCATGCGCTAGAGCAGATCCCAGATAAGGTGGCAGAAGTTTTAAAAAAGGATCAGGAAATAAAAGAGATCGCGCGAAAATATGAGGGATACAAGGATTTCCTTTTCCTGGGTAGAGGGTATAATTTTCCGGTGGCTCTTGAAGGAGCTTTGAAATTGAAAGAGGTCTCATACATCCATGCCGAAGGGTATCCGGCAGCCGAGATGAAGCACGGTCCTATTGCCCTAGTAGAGGAGAGCTTGCCCGTGGTTTTTATTGCGACAAGAGATGCGCATTACTCTAAAATCGTTTCGAATATCCAAGAAGTAAAGGCTCGTAATGGAAAAGTGATTGCAGTAGTGAATGAAGGAGACGATACCTTAAGGGAGCTTGTTGATGATGTCATAGCGGTTCCTGAAACGGAAGAGGCTTTGGCCCCTTTAGTGAATGTTATTCCTTTACAATTGTTGGCCTATCATATAGGAGTGTTGAAAAATTTAGACGTAGATAAACCTAGGAATTTAGCGAAATCGGTCACTGTGGAGTGATGGGCCATAGGTTGAGTTCCAGGATTTTTATAAATAATTCAAAACACTGGTTATAAACTATTTACCTGTTAAATATGGGATTTATTTTTTTTGTTATTTTTTTTCATTTGAGAATATAGGCTAAAATAAAATTCTAAATTTGCACATCAATTATCCCCTCCCAATGCGACGCTCAAACCGATGAAAGAAAAAATAATTATCTTAGATTTTGGATCACAATACACTCAACTTATATCGAGAAAAGTAAGAGAGCAAAAAATATATTGCGAAATTTTGCCTTACGACCGAGATTTTCAATGGAGCCCCGAAATAAGGGGCATCATTTTATCTGGTAGCCCGTGTTCTGTCAACGATCAACAGGCTCCCGTCATAGATGTGAGTAAATTAGCAGAAGTTGCTCCTGTGCTGGGGGTATGTTACGGAGCACAATTGATTGTTAAACAAGGTGGAGGAGTTGTTTCTAGATCGAATACCAGGGAATTTGGTCGTGCCCGTCTTCAGGTTAAAGTGCAAGACCCGCTTTTCAAAAATGTAACAAGCAGTTCTGATGTTTGGATGAGTCATAGCGATACGATTCATAAGCTTCCGGAAGATTTTAGCGTTATTGCAGAGACGGATCGCATTCCAGTAGCGGCTTTTAAAACCGAAAGGTATAGGCATCCCATATATGGACTACAATTTCATCCAGAGGTTACTCATAGCGAAAATGGACGACAACTATTGGCTGCGTTTTTAAAGCAGATTTGCGGCTGCAGACCAACCTTTACTTCTTCTTTGTTTATAGAAGAAGCCATGGCAGGGATAAAGCGACAAGTGGGCCATCGGCAAGTGGTTATGGCTGTGAGTGGTGGAGTGGATTCTACGGTAGCTGCGACGTTGATCAGCAAAGCCATTGGGGAGCGATTACATTGTATTTTCGTGGACAACGGCTTGTTG
>JAJYSO010000227.1 GCA_021793535.1 Bacteroidota bacterium
TTGTTTTTGAGTGACCAAAACAGCGAAAACCTGCTGAAAATACTATTTTTGTCAGAAGTGAAATAAAACCCACCCCCCCATGAATAGAAAAGATTTTATTAAACAATCGAGCTTGGTTGGATTGAGTGCACTGATCTTGCCGAATTCTGTCTTTAGCGGGACCCTCTTTAAAAAGGAAGTGCATATCGGATTGATCGGGGTAGGGCTCAGGGGACAAAGTCACCTGGATACGCTTTTACGACGATCCGACGTCAGAGTTGTGGCAATGGCCGATCCCAATGACCGAATGGTGGAGATGGCCCTTGATTTGTTTGATAAGCATCAAAAACCCAAACCCAAGGTCTATCAAGATGGGGAAGAAGATTACCAAAACCTATTGGCACAAAAAGATATAGACGCCGTAATTATCGCTACCCCTTGGGAATGGCATCATCGGCAGGCTACCCAGGCCATGAGAGCGGGTAAGATCACTGGATTGGAGGTCTGTGGGGCCATGAATTTGGAGGAGTGTTGGGATTATGTCAAGGTGTATCAAGAGACGAAAGTTCCCATTTTTATGATGGAAAATGTGTGCTATCGCCGAGACATCATGGCGGTAATGCACATGGTGCGCAAAGGCAAATTTGGACAACTTGTCCATGGAGAAGGAGGATATCAACACGATCTTCGCCCGGTGTTGTTTAACGATGGGGAGCACCCTTACGGACATGGTGTAAAATTTGGAAAAGAAGCTTTTTCGGAAGCACAATGGCGAACCTTACACCATATTAAAAGGAATGGAGAACTCTATCCTACTCATGGACTGGGCCCTGTGGCGACCATGATGAATGTGAATCGCGGAAACCGGATTTTGTACCTTACCTCCATGTCGAACCGACCGGTGGGTCTCCGGGACTACTTGGATAAAACGGCAACGTCTACTCCCCCTCAAGTACGTTTTAAGCAAGGAGATTATGTACAGACGATGCTAAAATGTGAAAATGGAGAGACCATTTTGCTGACCTTGAACACCACCTTGCAACGCCCCTATAATTTGGGCTTTAAGCTTCACGGTACCGATGGAATTTGGCAGGAATTCGGTTCTGGAGGCTTTGCACAGGGACATCTTTATTTTGAGCGAGAGATGGAGTATAGTGATCAGTGGGAGAATGCCGAGGAGTACCTCTCCAAATACGATCATCCTTATTGGAAGAAAGAAGAGCAAAAGGCTACCGGGGCCGGCCATGGAGGGATGGATTATTTTTTGTTGAACGATTTTGTGGAGTGCATCAAAACCAATACGGAGTTCCCTTTTGATGTTTATGATTTGGCTACATGGTATGCGGTTACGCCACTATCGGAACAATCGCTTAAAATGGGAAGTGCTCCGCAAGAGATGCCGGATTTCACCAATGGAAAATACAAAGAGAGAAAACCTGTATTCGGGTTTGAAAATTATAGTATGTAAATTATGAAAAAACCAAGCTTACTTGTCCTGGCAGCAGGCCTGGGCAGTCGTTACAAAGGTCAAAAACAAACCGATGCTCTTGGAGATAATCAAGAAACACTCTTGGAGTTTGCACTGTATGATGCCTTGCAAAAGGGATTGAAAAAAGTAGTGTTTATTATCAATGATCAATTTCCCAAGGCATATAAAAACCACTTGGAAAAAAACTTGACGAAAAAAGGCTGCCAAGTTTTTTTTATTGAACAAACCTTGGATAAGTTCATTCCTCAAGAATTTAAAGCAAAGGTAAGTGACCGCCGGAAACCTTTAGGAACCGGACATGCCGTTTACTGTGCAAAAGGAGTGATTGCAGAGCCCTTTATCACCATTAATGCCGATGATTTTTATGGAAGAGATAGTCTCTCCAAAGCTTTTGATATGGTGGCTTCGGGAACGCTCCAAGAGGATAGGTACGGGATGGTGGCTTTTGAATTGATCAACACCTTGAGTAAAAATGGCACGGTCTCCAGAGGCGTTTGCCAGACAAAAGACGGGTATTTGCAAAGCGTGGAGGAATACACTTCTATCGCACAAGTGGACGGTGTATTAAGTGGGAAAAATGATGAGACCCAACAAGAGCGCACCTTGGATCTCAAGACCTTGGTGTCGATGAACTTTTGGGTATTGGCACCTTCCTTTTTCGATTTTGCCAAACGTGATTTGACAGTCTTTTTAAGAGCAAATGAAGATTTATCTCAGAAGGAGTTTTACTTGCCGGCAGTGGTGGACAAAGCTATTCAAAGGGGAGAAGTTCGGGTGAAAGTTGAGCCTACACATGAAAAATGGTTCGGGTTGACCTATGCGGATGATAAAGCTACAGCCATGCAGGAGATTGAAAGGCTAAAGGCAAAGGGAAGTTATCCTGCTAAACTTTGGGAATAAGTGAAGTTAGTATTGACAAGCCATGAAGAGCGGTGCTAGGGAAGAGGTAATAAGGGCGTTTGAAGCCTTTAGCGATCGCGCTCCGGATTTTGAGGTGCAGGAATTATCTTTTGGGCACATCAACAAGACCTATCGGGTAAGCAATGCTGCAGAAACTTATGTATTGCAACGTGTAAACCCTTTGGTCTTTAAAAACATCAAAGGCGTGATGGACAATATGGTGGCGGTGTCGGAGCATTTGAAAAGGAAAGGGTATCCTCATCCCGTTTTGGCTCCCGTTCTTTCTAAAAAGAAGGAGAATCTGGTATCAGGGCAATGGCGGCTGTTTCCGTTGATTGGCCCGGCAAAGACGTATCAGCGGGCACAGTCTGCTTTCCAGGTTCGGGCGGCAGCTCAATTCATTGCTGAGTTTTATGTGTATTTACAAGACTTTGATTGGCAAAAATTGAGTGTTCCTATAGAAGGCTTTTTGGATTTTAACCGGCGGTATACGGATTTTTTAAAGCATTTGGAAGGAGCTGACTCCAAAAGAATCCGACAGGCATCTCCAGAGATTACTTTTTTAAAAGCCCATCGCAGGTTGATTGACCAATGGGAGCACGTATTGACTCAGGTGCCCCAACGAGTCATTCATGCGGATCCTAAGATCAGCAATTTTTTATTTGATCGGGAAGATTCCAACCGGGTACTTGCCCTGATTGATTGGGATACGTTAATGGCTGGGCCCATCCTGTACGATTTTGGCGATATGGTGCGTTCGTATACCAATCTGAAGGAGGAAGATGACCCGCGAGATGCAGGGTTTAGTGAGGTTTATTATCGAACGCTGGAACAGGAGTTTACAAGGCATTTAAAAGGGGTATTAACGCCGATCGAACGCAAGAACTTGGGCCTGGGTGCGGAGGTGGTTTGCTATATTCAGGCATTGCGGTTTTTGACGGATTTTTTGAACCGAGATCAGTACTATCCCGTTTTATGGCCTTCGCATAATTTAGACCGGACCAAGAGCCAGCTCAATCTGCTCCAAGCGCTTCAAGAGCGATTTTCATAAGTAAACATTCTGGTCAGGAATGTTTAGTTTACCTGCCCCTTGGTGAAGGAACTTCAGGGAGCACGCCTCTTGTGTTGCGGGATGAAAAAAATCGCAGCTGCTTTTTAAGGCAACTGCGATCTTGATAAGGGAAGGTAGGTAGTCCTACCAGATTTTAATACGGTCTTCGGGTTTGATATACATTTGATTATTTTCTTGGATATCAAAAGCTTGGTAAAACTCATCCAAGTTTTGGAGCGGTAAATAAGACCTGTAATATCCCGGAGCATGTGGATCGTTTTTGATCTGCGTACGCAAGGCTTCCGGTCGAGTTTTGGTACGCCATACTGTGGCCCAGGACATAAAGAAGCGCTGCTCTTGTGTAAAGCCATCTATTTTGCCGGGCTTTTCGTGTGTTTGGAAATAACGCTCCATTCCGTGATAGGCCGCGGTTACTCCCCCGAGGTCTCCTACGTTTTCTCCTATGGTGAAGGCTCCGTTAAGGTGTAAACTATCTTCTACTTTTACATTGCTGTAAAAATCAATCAGTTTTTGGGTACGCTTGGTAAATTTTTCTTTATCCTCTTTCGTCCACCAGTCGCTCACGTTACCCTCAGCATCAAAACGGGCTCCGCTGTCGTCGAAGGCATGTGAGATTTCATGTCCGATTACCGCGCCAATTCCTCCGAAGTTAACGGCAGGATCTGCTTGATAATCAAAGAAAGGAGGTTGTAAGATGGCAGCAGGGAAAACGATCTCGTTACTGGAGGGGTTGAAATAGGCATTGACCGTTTGTGGGTTCATGAACCATTCTGAACGGTCGACCGGCTCGTTAATTTTTGATAAATTGTCGTGAAGATGCCAT
>JAJYSO010000228.1 GCA_021793535.1 Bacteroidota bacterium
TGAGTTTTTTTAGTGATGGCTTCAGCACAAATATAATTTTTTTGAAATAATTAAGATATTATTACCTGTATAATTCACCTTGGAAAAAGATTTATTTCTCATTTTAAGTATTTTTTTAAATTCTATTTTCTTCTGTATCTTTAAGAAAAAATTAAAGAATCCAGCCAGCCTGTACTTTTCTTTTTTCAAATGAGAAAATAAGCTTTATCAAAAATAACAAAGGCCCATTGGAAAAATTAGCGCAGAATCGGTGTGTAAATTTAAATCGTACAGCAACATGAAAAGAAGTGATTTTATTAAAAGAGGAGCCCTAGCGGGAATCGGGCTTCCTGTGGTATTAAAAGTAAAAGAGCCCACGCCATTAATTAACTTATTTACTCCTGAAAAACACCATTTCCTAGAAGAGGTGACCATCGCTGAATTACAGGATAAAATGGCCTCAGGAGAACTCAGTGCCCAGAAAATAGTGAAAGCTTATTTACAACGCATCCAGGAAATTGATAAAGGAGAAATACACTTAAATAGCGTTATTGAACTCAATCCAGACGCACTCCAAATCGCTGAAAAATTGGATCAAGAACGAAAAAGTGGGAAAGTAAGAGGCCCATTGCATGGCATACCAGTCCTAATCAAAGATAACATAGATACAGGAGATAAAATGATGACCACCTCAGGGTCTTCAGCTTTGGTGGGAAATAAAGCTAAAGAAGATGCTTTTATCATCCACAAATTAAGAGAAGAAGGAGCCGTGGTCTTAGGAAAAACCAATCTCAGTGAGTTTGCTAATTACCGATCCACACGCTCTCAGAGCGGCTGGAGCAGTAGAGGAGGGCAAACCCGAAATGCATATGTTTTGGACCGCAATCCTTTAGGATCAAGCAGTGGGTCAGGAGCCGCAGTAGCCGCTAATCTTTGTACGATAGCCATTGGAACCGAAACCAATGGATCCATCATTTCCCCTTCCGCCGTTCACGCATTAGTCGGCATAAAACCGACGGTGGGGCTTTGGAGCCGGAGTGGGATTATTCCAATTTCCTCAACCCAAGATACTGCAGGTCCGATGGCCCGTACGGTTAAAGATGCCGCCATTTTATTATCTCGCCTGGCCGGGGTAGACCCAAAAGATGAGGCTACGCTACAAGTTAAAGACAAAGAAAAAAAAGATTACAGCCAACATTTGTCCGAAGGTGCCCTGGAGGGAAAACGGATCGGAGTGGATCCGGTCTTTTTGGAAAGGGGCCATTACAAGCTAACTTCTCTATTTCAAAAAAGCATAGACCTCATCAAAGAGAAAGGGGCCGAAGTCGTTTTCTTAAAGGATTTTATGACCGCGATGAGAGCTCCTGCTACGGCATCCTCCAAAGTGCTTCGTTATGAATTCAAAACTGGATTAAATACCTATTTAAAGCATGCACAATCAGCAGTTCATTCCCTATCGGAAATTATCGCGTATAACCAAAAGCACGCTCAAGAAGCCATGCCTTTTTTCGGGCAGGAAATTCTGCTGGAAGCCGATGAAACAGACGGGATACAAAGCGCCGATTATCCTTTGAGTCTTGCTCAGTCAACGTTCTCAAGAGAAATTATAAATACCCTTATGGCTGAACACAGCCTCGATGCAATTTGTGGCTATTCCCGGGGCCCCTCCGGATGCATTGATTTGGTGAACGGGGATTACGGCACAGGAGATATGGGGTTCACGACCCCCGCGGCGATTTCTGGTTTTCCAAACATTACTGTTCCTATGGGCTTCGTCCACGAGCTCCCGGTGGGCATTTCTTTTATGGGAAAAGCTTTTTCCGAAGCTGTGCTTATCCAAATTGCCTACGCCTATGAGCAGGCGACACATGCTCGACAAACGCCAAAATTTATAAAATCAATTTCTTTCTAGAAGAACTCTTTACATTCAAAATAGTAGCAAAAGCACCTTTGAATTCCATTTTTAAGGCTTTCCCAAGGAAGTACTTTTTATTTTTTTCTACCTTTGGAGCGCTTACACGTGATGAGAAAGTTCAATTTTAAATGATATTGTATATATGAAACGCTTAAATTTAGCAGTGATTCTTTTGGTCCTAACAAGCTTTATGGCTTGCCAACAGGCACCCAAAACCACATCCGATTCAAACCCTCTTGACACCCTAGCCTTTGACTATTCTTCTATGCGTACCCTTACGGTAGATAGTGCGGCAGTCGTTTCTGCTCATCCACTGGCCAGTGAAGTTGGAAAATATATCTTAAAAAAAGGAGGAAATGCCATAGATGCTTCCATAGCCGTACAATACGCCTTAGCTGTAGTATACCCTGGAGCGGGAAATATTGGTGGGGGAGGCTTTATGGTGCTTACCGATTCCACCGGACAATCACACACCATAGATTTTAGGGAAACGGCACCTTCTTCTGCAGATCGAGATATGTATTTAGATCAAGAAGGAAATGTAATTGAAAATGCAAGCTGGATGGGACACTTGGCAGTAGGCGTTCCGGGAACGGTGGCTGGAACTTATTTGGCACATGAAAAATACGGGAAACTACCCATGGCTGATTTGATTGCACCGGCTATACAGTTGGCTAAAAAAGGATTTGTTATTACCGAAAGTGAAGCCAAAGGCTTAAATCACAATCACGATTCCTTTGTCAAACAGAACAAGGGAAGCACGATTGCCTTTGTCAAAGACCAGCCTTGGAAAAAAGGAGATACCTTGATACAGCCTGAACTGGCGAACACCTTAGAGCGCATTGCCAAAAATGGAGCTGAAGAGTTCTACCAAGGCCAAACAGCCGAGTTGATCGTCAAAGAAATGCAAAAAGGAAAGGGAATCATCACCATGGAGGATCTCAAAAATTATAAGCCCGTCGAACGAAAGGCCCGAGAATTTGATTACAAAACAGGCCATGTGGTAACCATGGATTTGCCATCCAGCGGGGGCCTTATGATCCAAATGATGCTGAAGATGCTCGAGCCTTATGATTTAAAAGCAATGGGATTTCATAGTCCGGAAGCCATTAACCATGTCGTAGAAGTTGAGCGCCGAGCTTATGCGGATCGGACCGATTATATGGGAGACCCTGACTTTGTAGATGTTCCTACTCAAAAGCTTCTCGATGATGATTATTTAAAGAGTAGAATGAAAGATTTTGTACCTGGAAAAGCGGGTGAAAGTAGCAAAATCAAGCCAGGACTAAAGGAGAGTGAAGAAACAACGCACCTGTCCGTATTGGATAAGGATGGAAATGCCGTGGCCGTTACCACAACCCTTAATGGTGGTTATGGAAGCCATGTAGTGGTCGAAGGAGCAGGGTTCTTTCTAAATAATGAAATGGATGACTTTAGCGTCAAGCCTGGATTTCCGAATGCTTATGGTCTTTTGGGAACAGAGGCCAATAAAATTGAACCGAATAAACGCATGCTGAGCTCCATGACACCTACCATTGTACTGAAGGATAAAAAGCCCTATATCGTTGTCGGAACTCCTGGAGGGAGCACCATTATTACCTCAGTTCTACAGAGTATCTTAAATGTTATGGAATTCGGATTAACCGCTCAAGAGGCAGTCAACAAACCAAAATTTCACCACCAATGGCAACCGGATACGATTATGGTAGAAGATGACTTCCCTAAAGAAGTCGTGGAAAAATTGGAAGAAATGGGCTATAAAATAGAATATAGAGGAAAAATCGGGCGCACAGAAATGATTCTGGTGCAAGAGGATGGAAAGCTAAATGCAGCAGCAGATCGGCGAGGCGACGACGGAGCAGCAGGGTACTAAATTCCAAACGATTCATTAGGGCATCGCTAGCCCTGATGAATCGTTTTTAAAAAATCGGTTATACGTAAAATATATAGCCGATTTTTTTTTTGATTTATGACCTTTTAATTGGTAGAAAAAGTAAGTTTGACAAGTTGTAGACAAATCGGAATGGAAGGATTTGTGGAAATTGAGCATACTCATTTTAATCCCTGTTTAGTTAAAAATTTATAGAATGCAAACTCATCCTTTGACCTTACCCAAACGCATACTGACTATTGCTGGTTCGGAAGCTGGCGGCACAGCCGGACTCCAGGCGGATTTAAAAACTTTTCAAGAAATAGGCGTGTACGGAATGACCGTGATCACCGCCATGGTTGGACAACATCCAAAAACCAAGCAAAATGTGCATCCCATCAATCTGGAAGCCATTGAAGCGCAGTTTTCAGCCGCACATCAACGCACAGGGGTGGATGCCGTTAAAACGGGCATGCTTTTTTCACAAGATGTTATTGTA
>JAJYSO010000004.1 GCA_021793535.1 Bacteroidota bacterium
TTAACGAAAGTTATTTTAGTAAAACAAATTACTAAGCTATCTTTGATCCTTTAAGATTTAGACCATGAGTGACTGTATTTCTTATAAAGATATCCCCTATTATTCCCGATTGATTTTAGCTTATCTTTCTCAAGAAAAAACAATTAGAAATACCTATCACCGCTTTCCCACATTGGATAACTTTAGGTTGCAATTGGAGGAAAAAAAGGAGCAATACCCGATGGCTCACCGACAAACTCTGGTCGCTGCCTTGAAGGCTCAATATGGGCATACCCCAACATCAGAAGCTACGCAGGCTCATATCACCTCTTTAAAAGAACCCAATACCTTTACCATCACCACCGGACATCAGCTAAATCTCTTCACCGGCCCGCTTTACTTTTTATACAAGATCATTTCGGTCATCAAACTCGCCGAGCAGCTTCAAAAAGAATACCCTCAACACCATTTTGTCCCCATGTATTGGCTCGCCAGTGAAGATCACGATTTTGAAGAAATTAATTTCTTTAATTTTAAACAGCAAAAAATTCAATGGAAAAGTCAGCAAAAAGGTGCTGTAGGACGTTTTTCCACAGCGGGTTTAGCAAAAGTCTTTGAAGAATTCTCCGGGCAGCTCAATGATTCCCATCAGGCCAGGAGCCTTAAAAAATGGTTTGAAGAGGCTTATCTCCGTCATCAAAATCTCACGGCTGCTACAAGATATCTGGCCAATGAGCTTTTTGGCAAACATGGTCTGGTGATCATCGATGGAGATGATCCGGCCTTAAAGCAATTATTTATTCCTCAAATCCAAAACGAGCTACTGGAGCAAAATGCCTATCATCAGGTCTCAAAAACTTCACAAAAATTGGAGAGCCTTGGTTTTAAAACACAGGTTAACCCCAGAGAAATCAATCTCTTTTACCTGTCTAAAAACTCCAGAAGGAGAATTATCAAACAAGACAATCATTATTTTATTCACGAAACACAAAAGCAATTTACAGAAAAGGAGATCCTTAAAAACCTAGAAGAACATCCAGAAGATTTTTCTCCAAATGCCATCATGCGTCCACTCTATCAAGAAGTGATTTTACCCAATTTATGTTATGTGGGAGGGAGTGGTGAATTGGCGTATTGGTTAGAGCTAAAATCTTATTTTGAAACTGAACACATCCCTTTCCCCATTCTGCTCCAGCGCAATTCAGCCTTATTAATTTCTTCCAAACAACGAAAAAAGTGTGAAAATATCGGGATAGAACCTGCCCATCTTTTTCTCAAACAAGAAGAATTATTGCAGCGACAAACACGACGCTTATCTAAAATCGACATCGATTTTAGCCCACAACAATCTTTTTTAAAACAGCAATTTAAAGCGCTATACCAATTGGCCGACCGAACGGACCCCTCTTTTATAGGGGCCGTCGCAGCCCAAGAAAAGAAGCAATTAAATGGACTTGCCCATCTTGAAAAGCGACTATTAAAAGCTCAGAAGCGAAAATTAAAAGACCAACTTGATCGTCTTATCATCTTACAAGATGAGCTTTTTCCCAAGGGAAATTTACAGGAACGTACGGCAAATTTCAGTGAATTTTATGCCCGCTATGGAGAGAAATTTATCACAGCTCTATTCCGTGAACTCCAACCCTTAGAACTGCAATTCAACATTATTACCCTTTCCGATTAGGCAACAAAAAAGGTACAAACTACTATCCCGGGCAAAAAATGGCTTAAACCATCCCTTGGTATTTTCGCAGAAACCACTCCAACCCCAAAACAAAAACAATCAAAAAACACAGGTATTTCCAATCCACTAGAGCAGCGGACTCAAGCTTACTTTTTTGAACCGGTTCAAGCCCCTCTTCCTTCAAAAGATCCTGTTTTAAAGCCTTACCTTGCTCTACAGTGTAGGGTAATCCCTCAGAAATCCTTTTCAGTTTTGCATAAGCCGCATTTTTAAACTGTTTTTCTGCATCATATTCGATCAAAGTAAACTGGCCCTCCTTTGCTAAACTGGTTCCTTGAACAGTGAGTTTAAATCGATATTCCCCGGGTTCTAGTCCGCTCAAATTAACTTCATATCGATTATCTTTTAAGATAAAAGGATAAGTCTTTTCCCCTTCATCCGCTGTATTGGATACTTGGAGAATAAGCTCAGCCCTTGGGTCAAAAGCATAATTCTCATCAACATAATGAGCCTGAAAAACAATATTCTCTCCCGTATTATAAAATGAATCGTAGGTAACCTCCAACCGCTCCCTCTTTTTATTTGAGGCCAAATAGTATACGAGTTGATTAATAAACCGGTCGTATATTTCAAAATTACCGTGGTCTCTATAACTCTTGGCACGCCACTGCCAAATATTTTCACCAAACAAGTACGCTCTTTTCTGCCCTTGGTGGTCTACCGTCATCAGCAAAGGATCACCCGTTTCAATCCCATCGACAGCTTGTTCCAAAATCGTTTTGTAAGAACCGCTCAATTCAAGTTCCCCAAATTGATCTTGTAGAGGGGGAAAGTCAGCGAATCCTATATCCTCAACCTGAAAACGATCGTAATCCGGATGGTACACCGGGCTATAGTATTCAGTAGCCTGTTGTGTCTGTTTTTGAAAATCTTCCTGCTGGTGATTTAAAAAATCCTCGTCCGTCTGTAACCCTGTTATTGTAAGGGTATTGAGCTGTCTTTCGGCGATCTTCTTATAAGCTTCCTGAAAGGCAGAAGTGGGCTGGTACAAGATCACCAATTGATAATCCTCCCAATCGATCTCGTCCGCAATAAATTTAAGGTCCACCTGTTGTTTGGAACTGCTCTCAATACTTTTTTTAAGAGCTCCTAAATCCGGATGTAAGAAGGACGATAACAAAAGGATTTCCGTCTGTTGATCAATGACTTCAACAGCAAATTTTCGCTTGTTGTTCTCCTTGTTTTTTTCTCCATCCAAAGATGCTATCTCTGCGGTATAGGTATGAACCCCAATGCTCTCCGCAGGCAATTGAGCCGTGACCACAGCGGCATTTTTCACCTTGTCAAACACCAGGGATTTTTGAAACAGGATCCGATCTCCCTCTTTTATGGTAAGCTCCTTGGAAGTTTCTCCTTCCCCTTGATAATTCACAAACACTTCTACTGGAAATGTATTTTCCAAAAAAGAGTAACGGTTGACATTAACACGATCTACACGAAGGTCTGCATATGCCGTTGTGTCCCCCACCACAACCGTAGAAATTGACCCCTCCCATTCTTTTGCTAAGTATTCAAAATCGCGACCCAAGGTCTGATTCCCATCAGTAATGAGAACCAAATGCATAGGAGAGCTGCCATACAAAGCCTTAAGGTTGAGAAAAACCGACCCCACATCCGTTTGTTTTTCTTTAAAACGTAAACGATCCCCCTTTTTAAATTGCTGTCCAAAACTATACCAATCAAGGGAAAACTTATCGGAGAGCTCCCGATCTTCCACAAGATCTTCAACCAAGTCTTGAACCTCCTGTTCGGCCTGAAATTCACTGATAGATTGAGAGTTGTCAACGGCTAAAACAAGCTTTGGTTTTTCCAAATAAAGCTTCTGATGAGTAATATGAGGATTGATGAGCAAGAGCAAAACAGAAAGGTAGGCGATAAAACGCAAAAGAATAAAAAGTACTCCATGGGCTTGTTTGCGAAGCGCGTAATATTGCCATAAAGCCAATCCTGCCGCTACAGGAACGGCCAATACCATAAACATGATTTCTTGTACAGACATCTATGAAAAGCTTCTCTTTCTTCAACAGAGGACCAATAATAAAGAATTTTTAAGCAAAAATGCTTAAGCCAGCTCAAAAACTCCTGATCTACATGGATTAGATTTCTATTTTTGTAAAAAAGATAGAGATGTCCAAGCCAGCTTCCGTATACACCAAGCGCATTCGCCAATTTGAAGAGCAATCCAAATCGGTCAAAAAGCAACTTTTTGTATCCAGTATGCTTCGGCTAGCGCTCTTTTTATTGACCTGTTTGATGGTCTACTTTTTATGGGGAGCCATACAAGGAGTGCTCCTTACCATCCTCCTATTTTTTATCCTCTTTTTCACCCTGGTGAAAAGACATGTCAATTTACAGGCCCTTTATCGGCAACTGGAAGCGTTGATCCAAATCAACAAAACTGAATTATCGGTTCTCAACGGAAATTTCTCGCACTTGCCCGATGGATCGGCATTTATCGATAGCGGGCATCCCTTTAGTCAAGATGTGGATCTATTCGGTCCTGATTCCTTTTTTCAATACCTCAATCGGACTGCCCTCGAACAAGGTAAAAAAGCGTTGGCCAACATGTTGACACAAAATCAGACGCAAGACATTGTACATAAACAAGACGCCATAAAAGAATTAAGTGAAGCGCTGGAGTTTAGGCAATACTTTTCGGCTTCGGCAATGCTGAGTACATCCCCACAGGACACCACTGCAAGCACTCCCCTTGATTTATTGGAAACACTCGACAATCACCGGCCCTTTACACCTCCAAAAACCATTTTATTAGCCAGCTTGTTTTCCGGGATATCGGGACTAATTATCCTGCTCTACTTTGTGGATTTGATGCCCATTTCAGCCCTAGTCATTTGGTTATTTATCGGGATCGGTATTACCGGGTTGTACGCCAAACGAGTGAACGCACTCTCGGGTAAAGTAGATACCCTTCAGAAAACCTTTCAAAGTTACCATAAATTGGTACACCTTCTTGAAAACCTCTCCCTTTCCTCTGCACTGATGTGCCAACTTCAATCCAGAATACAGGTCAAGGAAAAAAAAGCCTCTATAATTCTGAAAGATTTCTCCAGGGCCATCGATGCCTTGGACCAGCGCAACAACCTGCTCTTTGGTTTTTTAGGGAATGGTTTTTTACTCTGGGATCTCCGCCAATCCTATAAATTGGAAAATTGGTTAAAGATGTACTTAGCATCGGCAAAAGAATGGTTTAAGGTATTGGCAACAGTCGATGCGTACAATTCCCTCGGGAACTTTGCCTTCAATCATCCGGATTACATTTTCCCTAGCATTACCCAAAACAACACCCTGATCAAAGCCACTCAAGCCGTACATCCATTAATTCCCGCCTCAGAAGCGGTGACCAATGATTACACGATTGAGAGAGGGGAGTTTTTTATCATTACTGGAGCAAATATGGCAGGGAAGAGCACCTTTTTAAGAACGGTAAGTTTGCAAATCATCATGAGCAATACGGGACTTCCCGTTCGGGCAGCTTCCTGCCAATATACACCTATTAAATTAATTACCAGCATGCGAACGGCGGACTCCTTAGCAAAGGAAGCCTCTTATTTTTATGCAGAATTGGCGCGCTTAAAATTCATTATCGATCGCCTGCAAGCACACGAGTATTTTATCGTACTGGATGAAATTTTAAAGGGCACCAATAGCAAGGATAAAGCTTTGGGCTCACAAAAGTTTTTAGAAAAGCTGGTGAGCAGCCAGTCCTCCGGAATCATCGCAACGCACGATCTGAGTTTATGCAAAGTCGCACAAGAGACCGATCGGGTCAAAAATTATTATTTCGATGCGCAAATCATCGATAATGAACTGTACTTCGATTACAAATTTAAAAGTGGAATTTGCCAAAATATGAATGCATCCTTTCTCCTTAAAAAAATGCAAATCATTGATTGAGGAAGACTTTAGCGTTCTTTTTTGGATGTAACCTTGAAGAGGATAAGGTATTGAACCTTATTGTTCTTCCTTTGTAAGCGTTGCAAAATGTTTGTAAAAAGCCGGTATGGTTTCAATCCCTTTGAAAAAATTCCAAACCCCATAATTCTCATTCGGAGAATGTATATCATCGGAATTCAAACCAAAGCCCATCAACACCACTTTACTCTTTAGTTCTCTTTCAAACAAAGCGACAATTGGGATGCTTCCTCCACTGAATTGGGGTAAAGGTTTTTTGCCAAAAGTTTCCTCCATGGCTTTGCTGGCTGCTTGAAAGGCCACGCCGTCTATTGGTGTTACATAGGGTTCCCCTCCATGGTGCGTTGTCACCTTAACCTCGACACTTTTGGGAGCAATGTCTTCGAAATGTTTTTTGAATAATTCCGATATTTCCTTCCAATCTTGATCAGGAACCAAGCGCATGGAAATTTTTGCGTAAGCCTTACTGGGGAGCACCGTCTTGGCCCCTTCCTCTATATACCCACCCCAGATTCCATTGACATCTAAAGTCGGTCGAATAGAAGCTCTTTCCCTTGTGGTATAGCCTTTTTCCCCTTGGACCTCCGCTATCCCCAGGCTTTTTTTATAAGCTTGTTCATCAAAAGGAACAGCAGCCATTTTTTGACGTTCCGCCGTTGAAAATTCCTTAACCCGATCATAGAACCCTGGAATGGTAATACGGTTGTCCTTATCCTGAAGGGAGGCAATCAGCTTGGCCAATACATTGATCGGATTGGCCACTGCTCCTCCATATACCCCCGAGTGCAAATCGTGATTGGGCCCTGTCACTTCAATTTCCATATAACTCAATCCCCTTAATCCGGTGGTAATAGAGGGAATATCCTTGGCAATCATGGAGGTATCTGAAATTAAAATAACATCGTTTTGTAATTTTTCCAAATGACGCTGTACAAACCAGCTCAAATTCACACTACCCACTTCTTCTTCTCCCTCTACGATGACTTTGACATTACAAGGTAGGCTTTGGGTATGTAACATGGTTTCCAATGCCTTGACATGCATGAACATTTGGCCCTTGTCATCACAAGCCCCCCGGGCAAAGATTGCACCTTGTGGATGAATATCCGTTTTTCTGATCACCGGGTCAAAAGGATCCGACTCCCACTGATCCAGCGGAGTGGCCGGTTGCACATCGTAATGTCCGTAAACCAGAACCGTCGGTAAATTTTTATCGATTATCTTATCGGCATATACCACAGGGTTTCCCGGGGTCTCACAAACTTCTGCATTCTCCATTCCAATCTCCTGAAAATGATGCTTTAAATATTCAGCAGCCGACAAGACATCCTTTTTGTATTTAGAATCAGCACTAATCGAAGGAATGCGCAAAAGCGCAAACAGCTCTTCCAAAAATCGATTCTTATTTTGATCTATATAGGTATTTATTTTTTCCATTTTTCTAATTTTAAAATTTATAATTCAACGACATAAAGCTTTTTCTACCCCTTACTATATTTATAAAGCACGCCTTTGGCTCCTTTTGCTGCATTTAAATC
The DNA here is from genome assembly GCA_021793535.1 of Bacteroidota bacterium. GTDB lineage: Bacteria > Bacteroidota > Bacteroidia > Flavobacteriales > Flavobacteriaceae > JAJYSO01. The sequence goes on from JAJYSO010000004.1 coordinate 7,195, forward strand.
ATCCAGTAATTTAAGAAACAATATCAGCCAGATGCTCCAAGTCCACTGAATCCTGTGCTCCGGTCACCATATTCTTCAAGGTAAACACATTTGCCTGCATTTCCTTAGTCCCTGCCAAAACCACAAAAGGAATCCCCCGTTTATCGGCATAATTCATCTGTTTTCCCATTTTTACGGCGTCGGGAAACAACTCTGCATTAATTCCTCTTTTCCTTAACTGAAAAATAGCTTTTAAGGCATAAAGGGCCTCTTCATCCCCAAAATTGACAAAAAGTATTTTTGCATTTTCCAAAATAGTCTCCGGAAATAGCTTCAGTTCCTCCAGAACCATAAAGATCCGATCCAGTCCAAAAGAAATGCCCATTCCCCCCAAATCTTTCAATCCAAAAATTCCCGTAAGGTCATCATATCTTCCTCCTCCTCCAATGGAGCCCATATGAACGTGCTCAGGCGCCGCTACCTCTATAATGGTCCCCGTATAATAATCCAATCCTCTGGCCAAGGTTACATCCAAATCCAATCGGGCAGTTTGCAAGGGCAACTCCGCAATTGCATGTTGGATAAACTGAAGTTCCGCTATTCCTTCTTTCCCGACCTCAGAACCATCAAGAATTGTTTTCAATTGACTCAATTGGTCCGAAAAACTGCCTTTCATATTAAAAATGGGTTGGATCATTTCCAATGCCTGTTCTCCGATACCCTTTTCCAGCATCTCTTTTTTTACCCCTTCCTCTCCAATTTTATCCAACTTATCCAAAGCTACGGTAAAAGGGATGAGTTTATCACTCTCTCCGATGACTTGAGCAAAACCGGACAAAATCTTTCGGTTGTTCAATTTGATGGTTACCCCTTCGAGTTGAAGCGCAGTAAAGACGCTATCGTAGAGTTTTACAAACTCCACCTCCTGCCACAAGCTCTTACTTCCCACCACATCCGCATCACATTGAAAAAACTCCCTAAACCTTCCTTTCTGCGGTCGATCCGCTCGCCAAACAGGTTGAATCTGATAGCGTTTAAAGGGGAAACTCAACTCATTTTGGTGTTGTACCACATACCGGGCAAAAGGAACCGTCAGATCGTATCGCAGTGCTTTCTTGGAAATCTTCGAAGCCACTTTGAAGCTGTCCTTATCTTGAAGGGCGCTTGCTTCGACTCCGCTTAAAAAGTCTCCACTGTTCAATATTTTAAAAATAAGGCGATCGCCCTCTTCCCCATATTTTCCCAATAAAGTTTCGGAGCGCTCGAAACTGGGTGTTGCGATAGGTTGAAAACCAAAGCGTTGGAATTGCCTGCGAATGTTCTCAATAATGTAATTTCGCTTTGCTACTTCCAGGGGAGAAAAATCCCGCGTTCCTTTTGCAAGTTTAGGTTTTTGAGCCATTTTGATCGTACTATTCTTTTTTATTTACAATTTTAGCAAAATATTCGTATAGTTCACCCTTGGTAATATTGCTGCCTTGTTTAATCAAAGCAAAAATATCGGTATTCCGGTCCTCCACAATCGCCTTGGTGGATTTATATAAGGTCACATCATCATCCAAAAGGTGTTTCTGCAACCATTTATATCCTTCACGGGTAGCTAGATTAATTGTCTCGTTTTCAAGCTTGATGCCGATTAAAGACATTTGACGTTCCTCAATTTTAAACAAGAAAATTTGTTGCGGAGAAAAATGTTCCAAATACTGCACCGTATTTAACACCTTCTCCCAAACCAAATCGCTGAATAAATCGATTTCTTGTTCTGCAATAGCGGATTTATTGGCCTTCAAATCAGCCCATTCCTTGGCATCAATACCTTGAGTGCTTAAGAAGGTAATAAATTCAGTATGCATTTCTTCCAGCTGTTCTTTTGTCAATCGAGCGTACTTCATATGCAATTAGCGATGGTTATGAATTCTCCAATTGAAGAATATTAAACGAAAAAGTTTTACTTGAAAAACGTCCTAAGACTGAATTAAAAAAAGCCCACCCTTTTAGAAAGGCAGGCTCTTCAATTAAATTTCAGGTGAAATATTAAGCTTCCGCCACGACCTCAAAGGTAAAGGTAGAGATCACCTCACGATGAAAACGTAGTTTGGCTTCATATTGCCCCAATCGTTTGATGTTTCCACCCAAGATGGAAATGTATTTTTTATCAATCTCCACGCCTTTCTTACTCAATGCTTCACTTAAGTCTGCCGCAGAAATACTGCCGAACATTTTTCCAGAGTTTCCAGCTTTTGCCGACATTTTAAGATCAAGACCATTTAATTTCTCCGCACTGGTTTTGGCTTCATCAATAATCTTCTTCTCTTTATAAGCGCGTTGCTTTAAAATTTCTTCACGTTGTTTACGGGAAGACGGTGTTGAAAGAACGGCAAATCCTCGGGGCAATAAATAATTGCGTCCGTAACCATTCTTCACTTCAACGATATCGTCTGCAAACCCCAAATTCTCAACGTCTTTTTTTAGTATAAGTTCCATAGCTTCCTGTGCTTTTTATTTTAACAAATCTCCTACATAAGGCATCAAAGCCAAATGGCGCGCACGTTTTACAGCTTGTGCTACCTTTCGTTGATATTTCAATGATGTCCCCGTTAATCGTCTGGGTAAAAGTTTCCCTTGCTCATTCACAAAGGCCATTAAAAAATCAGGGTCTTTGTAATCGATATATTTTATTCCAGACCTTTTAAAACGGCAATAGCGTTTTTTAGGCTTTGTTTCGATATCAAGAGGCGTCAAATATCTGATTTCACCTCCTTTTCCTCCTTTTGCTTGTTGTTCTATTGATGCCATAATTATTTCTTTGCTTTATTTCGTTCTACTCGTTTTTTGGCCCACTCAATGGCGTGCTTATCTAGCTTCACTGTAAGAAAGCGCATAAGGCGTTCATCTTGTCTGAACATAAACTCCAACGGTTCAATAGTCTGTCCGTCAACCTCGTATTCAAACAAATGATAAAATCCACTTTTTTTGTGTTGAATGGGGTAAGCTAATTTTTTAAGCCCCCAATCCTCTTCATTAATCATTTTGGCACCCTTGGAAGTAAGGAAATCTTTGTACTTCTTCACTGTTTCCTTTACCTGATTTTCAGATAAAACGGGATTCAAAATGAAAACAGTTTCATAATGGTTCATAAATTACTTATTTAATTGGTAAATTTCAGGCTGCAAAAATAGTGCTTTATTTCGAATCTACAAACGGACTCACTATTTTATTTTTCAAAGAAGAAGCCTAAAAAAACAAGGTTTTTGAGCTGTTAAACTGGGCTTCTTTTATAAATTCGCATGTGTATAGCCGGTTTACTTATGAAGTTTTTATCCGTTTTCTCTTTCATTCTTTTTAGTTATTTTCTTTTCTTTTATTCGGCTGGACATGCTCAAACGGTTTATCTGCTGGACCTAAAAAAGGGTCCTCAACATAAAGATTCTGCTGCTGTTTCCCATGTTTTTCAAAAGGCAACCGTACTGGTTTTGGAAGCCCATCCGGACAGTCTTTCTCTACAAAATCAGCGCTTATTTGTCGAAAATGGTTTTTACAAAGATCATCTTCAAAACCACCTTCCGCCAGCAATGTATAACCAACTGGACTCTTTACTCTCCGGGCTTGGACACCCATTGGGTCACATGCCTCGAATGAAACCCTGGCTGATTGTGCAAACCCTTTTCGACATCGAGGCGCAAAGAAATGGAGGGTATCAAGAAGCCCTACCCCGCTATCTTCTCGATCAAGCTGCCACCCATCATCTTGAACTGCAACTGCTCGAGTCGAATGATAAACGTAAATCGCTACTGGCCCGCCTGCCGGACCAAAGGCAGATACGGTATTTGTCTCGTAGCTTACACATGCATGAGCAGTCACCTTCAAAGGCATTTATCGAAAAAGAAGCCGCCCTCTTCCCCACTGTTATTCAACAGCTTCTTTGCCGCCAAAATAGAGAATGGGCCCAGCAAATTATCGATCTGCTCCAAAAAGGACAAACCCCGATCATAGCGCTGGACTATCGATATATTCAAGGAGAGAAAGGGCTTGTCGAAATCTTAAAAAAAGAAGGGGTTCAAATCACGTTTCTTTAAGCTACTGTTTGGCTTGTTCAGCCGCACTCTTTTGATCTTTCAATTTTTGTATGTGATCCTCATTTAAAATGGCCACTCCTTTTAACAACATTAAACTGTTTGGGAAAGCAACCACCTCCCCGTCTATAGTTTGGATGATCACCTGAAAAGAACGAATATCCTCTATATAGCCATATATCGAATTATCCCCGTCATAGATCTTGATAAAATCCCCTATCCTGTATGGAAAAGTGAAGAACATAATGATCCCTGAGGTCACATTACTCAATATGGACCATTGGGCAAACAAGGCAATTCCAATAACGGCAAAAACAGAAGACAAAAATAAACCTACAGCATCGAGGTCAATTCCCCATATCAACAGCAAAAAAATTAAAATAATCACAGAATACACATAGTTGAAAATCTTCTTGATCAACTTGGCTCTTGTTTGCAAACGCTCCCATTTTTCAGTCGTTCTCCCAATGATCTTCGACAAAATAAACCGAATGATCATAATGATTAAGAGCATGATAAGGGTATAGAGTATCTTTTCCATGTTCAAAGGTAAGTTTTCCATAATAACGGTATTAAAAGTAACAGTTTTGACCACAAATTCAAAAATAGCAGCTCTTTAAAGAAAATAAGCAGAGGACCTCCCCCACTCACACTCTTCACCTTTTAATAAGGATCGACATTTAGGATTACTCGCGTACTCCTAAAAGAAGCAATGCTCTCATAAGACTTTAAAAGTCTGTGTATAAAATCCTTAGTTTTTTTAAGCGATTGCTCTGGTGGAATCTTAAGTAAAATGACTTTGTAATACTCATTTCGTATCCGGGCTACAGGGGGAAATTCTGGTCCTAAAACATTTTTTCTAAAAGCGGGCCTCATTCCCTTGGCCAACCAGTCGGCCGCTTTATTTACCCTATCGTAATTGCGACCTTTTACACTGATTTTAATCAACCGATAAAAAGGAGGGTATTTAAACTGCTTCCGGCCCTGTAGCTGTTCTTGATACATCCCCTTATAGTGTTGCTGGACAACCTGTAAGAGGACCGCATGCTTGGGATGATAGGTCTGAATCAAAACCTTACCTTGTTTATGTGTGCGGCCTGCCCTTCCTGCTACCTGAACCAACAACTGGAAAGCCCTCTCGTGAGCTCTAAAATCGGGAAAATTAAGCAAGTTATCCGCATTCATGACCCCCACTAAATCCACATCTCTAAAATCCAATCCCTTGGCCAACATTTGTGTTCCCACCAAAATATCGATTTTCTTTTGTTGAAAAGCCGTTATGATTTTCTCATACCCGTGTTTTCCGCGGGTCGTATCCAAATCCATTCGTCCCACACTATACTGAGGAAACAACACCTCCAACTCCTTTTCAATTTTTTCGGTACCAAATCCCTTGGTGGTCAAGTTAACGCTTCCGCAAGCGGCACACTTTTCTTGCATGGCCATGTGATACCCACAGTAATGACACCGCAACGAATTATTGTGCTTGTGATAGGTCAAGCTCACATCACAATTCGGGCATTGCGGGGAATGCCCGCACATCTGGCATTCCAAAACCGGAGAATACCCTCTTCTGTTTTGAAAAAGAATCACCTGCTTTTTTTCTTGTAAGCTCTCTTTCATTGCACTTAATAAAGTATCAGAGAAGTGGCCGGTCATCCGTTTTCTTTTATACTTGTCCTTAATATCCACAAGCTCTATGGCAGGCGGAATGGCCTTCCCATACCGTTCTTTTAACACCACCAAGCCGTATTTAAGTTCCTGGGCATTATAATAGCTTTCCAAACTGGGGGTGGCGGAGCCCAATAGGATACGGCTTTCAAAGAGTTGAGCCAAGACGATAGCCGCATCACGGGCCTGATAGCGTGGTGCCGGATCAAATTGTTTAAAAGTCGTCTCATGTGCTTCATCTACGATAACCAATCCCAATTTCTGAAAAGGTAAAAAGATAGAAGATCGGACCCCAACGATAATCTTCCCTTTGTCGTTCTGCAGTACATGCCGATAAACTTCGACTCGTTCGTTAACCGAATACTTACTGTGATACACCAGCACCTCCTCTCCGAAATATACCTGCAAACGCCGAATCAACTGTGTGGTTAGGGCGATCTCAGGGAGAAGGTAAAGCACCTGTTGCCCTCGGGCAATCGCCTCTTTGATAAGCCTTATGTATAGCGCCGTTTTTCCGGATGATGTAACCCCATGTAAAAGACAAGGGATACCCTTCTCGAAAACCTTTTTAACCTGCTTATAGGCCTGCTCCTGAGCAGAGGTAAGTGCCAAGCGATCTTCGGATTCCTCTGCTGTTTGTGTGATACGGTCCTCCTGCAGGTAATACGCCTCTAAAATTCCTTTGTCCAAAACAGCCTTAAGACTGGACCATGAGGCCTGTGCCTTTTTCATTACAGCCGCATAAGGCACCACTTTATCTCTGCTTGCCAAAGCAAAATAGGCCAAGATGACTTCTTTTTGCTTGGGCGCCCTCTGAAGCTCCTGCATGATGTATTTCAACTCCTGCTCATCGTATGCATCAGCCAAACGCAGGTAACGCACCTGCTTGGGCTTATATTTTTCTACCAGTTCCTGATTCACGGCAATCACTCCCTTTTCCATCAACCGTGTCAAAATGGGCAAAACCGTCTTTTTATTCAAAAGATCCATCACTTCAGAGATCTTCAATAAGGCCTGGCTCTGCAAGGCCTCATAAACCAAATACTCATCATCTGACAACCCTTCGGGAACCACCTCTTCGTTTCCCTTTAACTCAACAACCGTCTCGCTTTGAAGTAAAAAAGCTCCCGGCAAAGCCGCTTTTAAGACATCGCCCTCTGCGGCCATATAATACACGGCAACCCAGTTTATAAATTTCATTTGCTCACCCGTAAGCAATGGGGATTGATCCAAAATTTCCTCCACGTACTTAGCCTTATAAAAACGAGGAGGATGCTGGTGTATTTTTGCGGCAATGGCCGTATATACCTTTGTTTTGCCAAAAGGTACGGCAACGCGCATCCCGAGCTTAAGTCGGTGCGCTTGCGAATCAAGCAAAGCATAAGTAAAGCGTTGATTCAACGGCAACGGTAAAATTACATCGACAAAATAAGGCATTTTCTACACAGCATTTAGGCATGGGAAAAAGAACTGGCGCTAATGGAGCACGTCAGGATCTCAAATATCTCTCAGTACTTTTTTTAGGACTCCTTTTCTCTTTCGCAATTCCAAAATCGTTCCGTTGAGCTCAAACCCAAGCAACAGAATATTCGAATTTAGCCAAATGTACACCATAGAAATGAGCAAAGCACCGATGGACCCATAAAGCTTATTATAGTTACTGAAATTACGAATATAAATAGCAAAAAAATAAGTAAACAACAATATTAATATGGTGGTGAAAACAGCCCCTACTGAGAAATAACTAGACTGCTTGCTCTCCTTAGTGCCAAAGTAATACAAAATAGCCACCGCGTTGTAAATCATCAACAGAAAGACCGCATAGCGTCCCAATTCAATCCATATGACAGAGTCCGGAACAATCCCCAAAGCATTTAAATTCTCGATAATATAGGTCAAATAAATGGTTACAATCACAGTGGTTAACAACAAAAAGGCAAAAACTAAGGCCACCCCAAGGGCTGAAAAGTATTGACTCAATATCGTTCTGTTTTTATGCGTATGCCAGGAATGTTCAAACCCAGAAAAAATGGCATTGATTCCATTGGCCATCAAAAACAAGGATAAAATCAAAGTAAAGGAAAGTAAGCCCGTTCGCGGGGTATTGGCAATATCTTCAAATACACGACCAAACAATTGGTGGGTTTGTGGGGGCAAAAGTTCATCCAAATAACTGAGAAGACGAGCCTGAAAGTCTTCTACAAACCATATAAAAGGAATTAAGTTCAAGATAAAGAGTAAAAAAGGAAACAGCGCCATAAAAAAACTGTAGGCCACCGAGCCCGCCCGAGTCGAAAAAGTACCTTTTGCAATCCCGTATACATACAATTCCAATAAATCGTATAGAGACAATCCGTCTAGCCCGGGCAAAAGAATACGTTTTCCTTGCTTGACCAACCAGCCAACAAGGGGTATTTTTTCAAGCTTATCCTCTATTTCTTTGGTCATTACCAGTTATTTTTGCTAAAATATAAAATCTCTATCGATTTACAGGATGACAATCAAATTACTACTTATCGGAAAAACAAGCAATCCGGATCTAAAGAGTTTGCTTCAACAGTACACGAAAAGATTAAAACACTATACAAAGTTCGAGATAGAAATCATACCGGAGCTAAAAATTCGAAAAAATTTAAGTCCCGAAGAACAAAAGACAAGAGAAGGCCAAGAAATACTAGCAAAACTTCAAAATTCGGATACCGTTGTTTTATTGGATGAAAAAGGAAAAGAATTCGACTCGCTCCACTTTTCAAAATGGCTCCAAAAACAATTAAACAGTGGCAAAAAACAATTGGTTTTTGTAGTAGGAGGCCCCTATGGCTTTTCTCCTGCCGTTTATCATAAAGCCTCCTTTAAAATTGCGCTGTCCAAAATGACGTTCTCCCACGAAATGATCAGGCCGTTTTTTACCGAACAACTCTATAGGGCGTTCACCATTTTACAAAATGAACCTTACCATCACCAATAAACCTTTTTGTGCCTTTTTTCTAAATGGTGATCAAAAACTCCTTTACTCTTTCTATTAAGAGAGTGTAAAGCTCCCCCATGGGAATGCGAGCGGCCAGTTCATAAATACAGCTTCAGCAACACGTATTTTCTGTCATTTTTTATATCTTTAACTTCATTTTAATTTAGTGAGATATGGATATTACACAGCTTTTAGGAGGTGATTTGGGAAAACAAGTGATTGCCGGAATCAGCCAAAAAACACAAACCACAGAACAAGAAACCTCTTCGGTCATTCAAACGGCCACTCCCGTGCTATTGGGAATGCTTAAGAAAAATGCCGAAACCAAAACAGGTGCCTCCAACTTATTAGGCGCTTTAAATGAACATGATGGCAGTATTTTAAACAACCTTGGAAACTTCTTCGGACAAGAAAACACAAGTGATGGTCAAGGTATACTTGATCATATCTTGGGCGGAAAAAAGAAAACTGTAGAACAGTCCATCAGTACTCAAACCGGAATCGATGCTTCCAAAGTCACTCATATCTTAGCGTTATTGGCCCCTATTATCATGGGCAAATTAGGAAGTCAAGCGCAATCGAGCAGTGGTGGAATAGGTGATCTCCTGGGAAACTTGATGAGTGGAATGGATTCCTCTTCTGCGGGCGGGAATATTCTATCCTCCGTGCTCGGGCAAGCCACGGGTAAGGGAAGTTCTAAAAAAGGAGGTTTAGGCAGTTCCCTAGGTGGATTCTTCAAATCGTAAATTCAGCCTTAAACTTCCCATCAAAAGTAAAGAGCGATTTCTACTGTCGCTCTTTTAACTTTCCACAAATTACCTTATGAAAATCGTATTTGCTTCTCACAACCCCAACAAGATCAAAGAAATAAAATTGCTTCTTCCCCCTTCCATCGAGCTGCTCTCTTTGGCCGATATCGGCTGTACGCAGGATATCGCAGAAACAGCGGACACCATTGAGGGAAATGCACAAATCAAAGCTACCTACATTAAAGACCATTATGGCTTCGACTGCTTTGCCGACGACACCGGGCTTGAAGTCGATGCGTTGGACGGTGCGCCTGGCGTCTATTCTGCACGTTATGCAGGGCCTCAAAAAATCGATGCTGAAAACATACAAAAGCTGCTGCGAAAACTTGCGGGGAATTCCCATCGAAGTGCCCAGTTTAAAACCGTCATTGCTCTGTCCAATTATAAGGGCACTCATCTCTTTACAGGGATATGCAAGGGAATCATTTTAAAGGAGCCAAAAGGCAAGGACGGATTCGGGTATGATCCTATCTTTCAACCCATAGGCTATCCACAAAGTTTTGCAGAAATGCCCACATCCTTAAAAAATCAGATCAGTCATCGTAAAAAAGCGCTGGAAAAATTAATTGTATATTTACAAGCGCAAAAAAAATAACTGATCTGCTCCTATTATCGATATGCCTGAATCGCTTATGAAACTAAAAGTCTTTTTATTTTTATTTTTCATTGTAAAATTAAGTTATAGCCAATCCTCTTATCCTCAAGATTATTTTATCAACCCCTTAAAAATTCCGCTCTCTCTATCTGGAAACTTTGGGGAGTTGCGTAATAATCACTTCCACAGTGGACTGGATATCCGCACACAACAACGTACCGGATTGGATGTAGTAGCCACAGCAGACGGCTATATCAGTCGATTAAAAATCGGACCTTGGGGATATGGAAACGTACTCTATGTCCAACATCCCAATGGTTTTACCACAGTATATGGACATTTAGACGAATTTGCTCCCAAAATCAGAGCCTATGTGCGCCAACGCCAATACAGTCTTAAAAAGAGCAATATCGAGCTGTATCCAGAGCAAGGAGAATTGCCCGTAACGCAAGGCGAAATCATTGCCAAAAGTGGGAATACGGGTGGATCAGGCGGGCCTCACCTCCATTATGAGTTTCGAGACGGGAATCAAAATCCATTGAACCCCTTACTTTTTGGAATACAAATAAAGGACACACGCCCTCCAAAAATAAACGATCTGTATGTTTATCCAAAAAGTACAGGGGCCCATGCCAACCGTTCAGAAAAAGAGCAAAAAATTCAAATCATCCCTCGTGACAACGGCACCTACACTACCAATCCGGTAGAGGCGCTAGGGGAAATTGGATTCGGCATATCCGCTCAAGACTACACAGATGGTGCCCCCTATACTACGGGAATTTATGATATCCAAACCTGTGTGGATGACGAGCCGAACCTCGACATCACTTTTAGTAAATTTTCCTTTGGCAACACCCGTTACATCAATGACTATATCGATTACGCTTATTACATCCAACACAATCAAAAAATTCAAAAGCTCTTTTTAGAGGAAAACAACAAAATGGATATGCCCATCGATCAAATCAACAATGGGCTCATTCATATCGAAGAGGGTAAATCCTATACATATGAAATTGTCTTAACCGATTATTCGGGGAATCAAACACTCCTAACGGTACCCATTCGCGGAAAAGCCGCAGCAGCAGGAGAAGAAATTCAAACCAAAAACATAGAAGAAACGCCATTTTTTGCTCCGGCCAACCAAGCCAGCTCCTTCCAACTCGAACATCATTCGATTCACATTCCCAAAGGGGCATTATATAAAGATACGTACCTGGACTTGGATGATTCACCCGAGCAAGTCCATGTTCATAACGATGAAACCCCACTCCATAAAAACATAAGCATCAGCTTTAATGCGGACACTTACTCTCCTTCAGATTTCGAAAAACTTTATGTGGCCAGAATCAACTCCAAGGGAAGAAAAATATATGCTCCGACTACCAAAAAGCAAGGGAAAATTATGACAAAAACCAATGTATTGGGGACTTATACTTTGGTCTCGGACACCGCCCCGCCAACCATTACCCCCGTCAATTTTAAAAAGGAAGAATGGATTTCAAACCAGCGCTTTCTAAAGCTTCGGATCAAAGATCGTGACTCGGGAGTTTCCCTATACAGCGGAACTCTAAATGGAGAATTTATCGTACTGGAATACGACTATAAAACCGGCATCATCAAATATGATTTTCGCGATGGTATCTCCAAACCTGGAAAAAATGAAGTCCAAATAACGGTAACCGACAATGTGGGAAACACCACTACCTTCCATTCCTCTTTTTATAGAAAAGATTGATTTCTAACCATTATAAAAGACTGCACATTAATAAGCGATGACTTCTTCTCTTTTTTTAAGTTCTTGAAGAAAATTGGTCAGCTCTTGTACGGTATAGTCAATGTCTTCCTTTGTATTGAAAGAAGATAAAGAAAAGCGCACAGAAGGATGCTTGAGGTATTCTGGAGAGCTCACGGCATTTAAAACATGCGACCCTTTAGCACTCCCACTCTGACAGGCACTTCCCTTTGAGCAAGCAATGCCTTTTAAATCCAATTGAAATTGAAGAAGTGGTGTCTTCTCTTCCGGAATGGGCAGGTTCGCATTAATGACCGTATAGGTGCTTTTTTCCAAGTCCTCACTTCCTCCATTAAATTTTATATCGGGAATTTCTTTTTTCAACTGATCGATAAAATAGGATTTTAAATCGGTCATGTAGGTCTTCTCGTGTTCCAAATCCTGATAAGCCATCAGCATCGCTTTTTCCATCCCTACAATATTATGAACACTTTCCGTTCCCGCTCTTAGTCCGCGTTCTTGTGCCCCGCCGAAAATCAAAGGTCGCAGTCCGCTGTTTTCCCTAACATAAGCAAATCCAATTCCTTTAGGGCCATGAAATTTATGAGCGCTCACTGCTGCAAAGTCGATTTTGGTTTTTCCCAAATCAAATTCCAAATGTCCTATTGATTGTACGGTATCACTATGAAATAAAGCATGGTATTCTTCGCATAGGGCATCAACTTTGTCCACTTCCAAAATATTACCAATTTCATTATTGACATGCATCAGGCTCACAAGGGTCTTCTTGTGTCCCTCTTTTAAAAGCTCTTCCAAGTGATTATAATCCACAAATCCTTTCGGATCCAATTTCACATGAGCAACTTCTATCCCGTATTTTTGTTGCAGTTCTTCAATGGAGTGTAAAACGGCATGATGCTCTATTGCAGAAGAAATGATCCGCTGGACCCCTAGATCCCGAACCGCGCTGTTTAAAATTAAGTTATCCGCTTCAGTTCCTCCAGAAGTAAAAATAATTTCGCTGGGTTTGACATCTAACAATTTTGCGATGTTCTTTCGCGCACGCTCGATCAAGGTTTTTGCGGAGCGTCCAAACCCATGGGTAGACGATGGATTGCCATAATTTTCTTGCATTACTTTGGTCATTTCAGCAATTACTTCCGGGCGCATTTGTGTAGTTGCAGCGCTATCTAAATAAACTTTTCTCATGCTCATCACTTTTTTAATGGATCCCTAAACCCATATTTTATTGAAGGTACAAAGGTAAAACATACCGCTTATCAATTCAAAATCTCATCTCTCTTTTCAAAGTTAATGTTTTTATCGTTTTTTTTAGACCGATTAATTAAGGGAATTCTAGTATTTTTGTGTCAAATTTCGATTGAGATGAAAACCATTGCCCCCCTCACCTTTCTTTTATTTCTCTTCCTCTTATACAGTTGTGATGATGGGGACATGATTGTGACTGATTTCAATTTCGACAGCGATAGTGAACTTCATTTTTGTGATAATGCATCCGATAAAGTGCTTTTTGTCATTAATGTTGATCCTAGCGAAGCGATAGCCATCAACTTCAACGATGAAGATTTTGATGGAACCTTTGATGAAAAAGAAGATCAGCAGGTACTGGTTATCCCGATCAATGCAAGCAACCAATTGGTCTACAGGACCTTTGACAGCCAGGTAGGCAAAGATTATTTCTGTAGCGGTATACCGGCCACCGAACCTCAAACCAAAAGTGAATACCGAAGCAAAAACGGAGGAAACCTCTATCTTACCACCACCGTCATAGAAGAGCATACAGATAGTCTGAGCCAAATTACCACCAAAACTTTTGAAACTTTCGCAGAGGTTCGTGACGTCACATTAAAAAACACACAAAAGGACGAAGAAATTGTAAGAGAACGAATCCAACTCGGTTCCTTTATCAAGGAAGAAACACTCAACCCCTAGATAAATCAGTAATTCTGATAGATATATACGGCTGTGGCTCCCCTTCCATATTGGGCATAATCGGCATCATAAAATTCCACTTGCTCATAGCGGCTCAAGAGCGTCTCCAATTCCATCCGCAGCACACCTTTCCCCACTCCATGGATAAATACCAAATGCTGTATATGGTGACTAATGGCCCATTCCAGATGCCTTCTTGCCGTCTGCAACTGTAAGTTTAAGATGTCAAAATCGGTCATGTTCTTTGTCGAGGAGACAAGTTCATCAATATGTAAATCGATTTCTACAACGGCCGCTTTATTTTTTTTAGCCTTTCTTTTGCGCTCATATTTTACTTGTCTTCTTCTCTTTTCCTCTTCCCTTACCCATTTCACTTTTCTTGGATCTACTTTAAAATCACGCTTTCTAATCAACTTTTCAAGGGGGCAAGTCACCAAAAAACCCTCTTGTGTCTCCACAGTGGCTTTATCTTCCTGAATTTTTTTCACCACACCACTTAAGGTATCGTCCAAAAATTCCACCCAATCACCCCTCTGTATCATGATCATCATCTTTTTCAGAATAAGAACGTACCACTTTTGAGGCCCTGTATATCCCTCCCATAATAAAAATCAATCCCAATATTTTAAGCCCTAAGCCAAGGCTATTTCCCCCTTCATCTATACTCGAGGCTCCAAATAATAAAACCGCTCCAATTACAATTAAAACAGGCGTAATCCAATTTCGCATGGAAAATAGTTTTATAAAAAAAAGCGGTCCTTCCGTATTTCCAAAAAGACCACTTTTGCTTTTTTAGTTTAAAGTGCAAAATTACTCAAATTCTTTTAAACTCTTTGTAATGATGTCTACACACTCCATTAATTGTTCCTTGTTCATCACCAATGGAGGGGCAAAACGAATGATATTCCCATGAGTAGGTTTAGCGAGCAATCCATTATCTCGAAGCTTCAAGCAAATATTCCAAGCAGTATCGCTATCGGGAGCGTCGTTAATCAAAATGGCATTGAGCAATCCCTTCCCACGAACGCCCTTAACAATTTTAGAACCTTGAATATAGGCCTTCATCTTTTCCCTAAACAATTCTCCCATTTGTGCCGCATTTTCCGCCAGTCCCTCTTCTTTAATTACCGTTAAGGAAGCGATGCCTACTGCAGCGGAAATCGGATTCCCGCCAAAGGTAGACCCGTGCTCCCCGGGTTTGATCACCTCCATAATCTCATTATCGGCCAAAACGGCGGAGATCGGATAAAACCCGCCAGAAAGTGCTTTCCCTAGTGTAATAATATCGGGCCGAACACCTTCATAATCACAAGCCAGCATTTTACCTGTTCGTCCCAAACCTGTTTGGATTTCATCCGCGATAAACAATACATTGTACTGTTCACACAGGGCTTTGGTCTTTTTCAAATACCCCTTATCCGGAACATCCACACCGGCCTCTCCTTGAATAGGCTCCACTAAAAAGCCGGCAATATTGGCGTTCTCTTGCAATACCTTTTCAAGCGCTGCCACATCATTATAAGGTATTTCAATAAATCCGGGGGTGTAAGGACCAAAATTATGCTTGGTCTCCTGTGAAGAACTAAAGGTAATTACCGTAATGGTTCGCCCGTGAAAATTATTTTTCACCACGACAATTTGGGCTTGCCCATCAGGAATCCCTTTGACCTCATAACCCCATTTTCTACATATCTTCAAGGCTGTTTCCACCGCCTCTGCTCCTGAGTTCATCGGCAATACTTTATCGTATCCAAAGAACCTTGTCACAAACTCCTCATACTTTCCCAGTACATCGTTATAAAAAGCACGAGAAGTCAAAGCCAATTTCTCAGCTTGCATATACAGTGCCTCCAATATCCTAGGGTGAGAATGGCCTTGATTAACTGCAGAATATGCGGATAAAAAATCATAGTATCTCTTGCCTTCTACATCCCACAAATACACTCCTTTGCCCTTTGATAAAACCACCGGCAAAGGCCCGTAGTTATGTGCGCCATATTTGTTTTCAAGCTCCATTGCTTGCTCAG
>JAJYSO010000229.1 GCA_021793535.1 Bacteroidota bacterium
AAAGGTAGTGGGTAACTATACCATTCACGCCTTACCGGTTCCCGATCAAATGGATTTTGCAGGGGAGCCGGTACCCCTAGGAGATATCGATGTTTATAAACGAATGGATCGGGAGCTAATGGTCAATGTGTATTGGCAGTCCAATGGATTGCTCATCTTTAAACGCGCTGCTGAATTCTTCCCCGTAATCGAGCCCATTCTAGCGAAATACGGCGTTCCTGATGACTTCAAATACTTAGCGGTGGCTGAAAGTGCCCTCGACAATGTTGTTTCCCCCGCCGGAGCAAGAGGGTTTTGGCAGTTTATGCAGGCCTCGGGGAGAGAGTACGGCTTGGAGATTAATGCCAATGTCGACGAGCGGTATAACTTGGCCAAAGCCACCGAAGCCGCCTGTAAGTACTTATTGAAATCCAAGGAGCGAATGGGATCGTGGACCTTGGCTGCTGCGACATATAACGCGGGCAGGACCGGAATTTTACGGCAGCAAAGTCGACAAGAAGTAAACGACTACTACGACCTATTACTCAACCCGGAAACCGCCCGATACATGTTTCGCATACTGGCGATCAAAGAACTGATGAAGCATCCCTATAAGTATGGTTTTGCCTTCTCCAAAAGTGACTTATACCAACCTATTCCCACACAAAAGTTGGTCGTCGACACAGCAGTCACCAGTTTTCCACGATTTGCCAAGCAATACGGGATTAACTATAAAATCTTAAAAATCCACAACCCCTGGCTAAGAGAAGACCACCTCAACAATAAATCGCGCAAACAATACATCATTGAAATCCCCGAGAAAGGGTATTATATCCCCTAACCCAAACGTTTATTTTCATAAGGGGTTTTTATTCCCCCTTAAGCTTTATCAAAACTGTCGGGGAAGTTTAAAGTTCCCACGTATTGGTTGAGTGCAAAGTGTCCTTTCAACCCTTTTGTAATAGCCTTCTTAGTGGCCACGCAAGCCTCATAGGGCGTATACCCCCTGGTCATAAAAGAAGCGACATGGGAGGCGTAGGTGCAACCGAGTCCATGCGTGTGATCTGTGTCGATATAAGGGCCTTCGATGCGGCTAAATTTCTTTCCGTCAAAAAACAGATCAGCAGCAGTTTTGTGCTTTTCAAGCAGTCCTACTCCTTTGATGACCAAAGCTTGGCAACCTCCTGTTTCCATGATTCTCTCTGCGGCTTCTTTGGCTTCATCCGCAGACCTTAAGGGATGCATTTGAGCCAGTTGTGCCGCCTCAAATAAATTAGGAGTAATCAAAGTAGCATATTTTACCAATACATCCCGTATGCGTTGTGCATGCTCAGGAAAAAGAGGCTCATCCCCTTTACAAACCATAACTGGATCAATAACGGTAGGTTTGTCTTTTGCATACCGATCCAAATAGGCAGCGACCAGGTTTATAATTTCTGGGGTAGGAAGCATCCCGGTCTTGACTGTATCAATAGTCAACCCCTTAAAAATAGTGTCCAATTGAGCCTTGATCGTATCGACCGCCACCGGGTGGACCCCGTGAGCCCAATGGTTATCATAATCCATGCTCACAATAACGGTCAACGCGGCAGTACCGTATAAGTTATGCTTAGCAAAGGTTCGCAAATCGGCCTCAATACCTGCTCCTCCAGAAGCATCCGACCCGGCAATAGTTACTATTTTCTTAATCATGGCTATATTTTTTTCATTTGTTGCTTCATCATTCGAATCTGGTTGGCCAGCATGTTGTGTTTATCCAATTTTTTTGCCTCTTTCAAAAGCAATTGGGCTTCGCGCTTACGCCGTTTCGACAGGGCAATTCCCGCAAGGTTCAATTTAGCCATTGCCAGATCATGTTTCATGCTCAATCCTAATTTTACCGCTCGTTTGAGGTATTTTTCCGCTTTGGTCAAATTTTCCTGTGACATCATCAGTCCATGAAGGTACCAATAATAGCCCTGCTGTTTTTTCACCAGCGCAGCCTCAGGGTTCTTTATTTTGTCCAGCCATTTTTTTGTTCCCACAAAATCTTCCTTTCGCAGGCGTAAAAAAGCCAACACGATCATTTCATTTTTAAAGTAAAGTAGGACCACAAGACCGGCTAAAAGGACCCACATGATCCCATTCCCTATAAAGCCTTCGATAAACTGATAAACTGCAAAGGCCAGAAGAAGCCCCGCTAAAACGAGTTTGATGTTTTTATTAACCATTTAAATTATACTTTTGATTCCTGAAAATCTTTATTTCAATTATGTATTCGACCCTAAAAAATTAGAATCAGCAAAGGTATAAAAAATAGTATGTAATTTTTTGAATTTCACTTTGAAACCAAAAAACAAATTGTATATTTGCCCTCCGAATTTGTGACAGTTCAATTTGTCCGCTTAAAATAAATTGAGAATCTAAATATCAGAAATAATGAAACGTACTTTTCAACCCTCCAAACGAAGAAGAAAAAACAAACACGGATTTAGAGCGCGAATGGAAGATGCAAACGGGCGAAAAGTGTTGGCAAGAAGAAGAGCTAAAGGTCGAAAAAAATTAAGCGTTTCTTCTGAACCACGTCATAAACATTAGGCCCATAAGTTCTACGAATATTAGCTATTAGTTAGAGAAAAGTGCTGTGAAGAAATTTCACAGCACTTTTTTATTGAGAACTTCACTATGGCTGACGCAACACTTCTTCCACCAATCTAGTGTCTCCGTCGATGGTATCGGAGTCATACTCCAGTCCCAGCAGATGGGCTAAAAGTGGATAAAGGTGAACATTTTCAAAGGCTTCCAATTTTCGATGCCGTTTAATTTGTGGCCCCCAAGCCGCAAAAACGGTTTTCATCTCCGGCACATCTGCAGGTAAGTACCCATGAGAGCCTTCAGGAATACGGCCCGTTTTGGAAAAGTAATATGGTGCCTCTGCCATCAGAATAATATCTCCAGCCCGATTGTGACGATCATAGGGTGTAGAAAATTTATACTTTTCAGGCACTTCTTCCTTGAGGTAAACAGTATAGGTGGACGGAGCCTCAGCTTTAAGCGTACGGTACACCTGAGCAATCTGACTTTTTTCTTTTACAAAAACACTGACATAGGTCCCGTTATTCACCACTTGCTCAATTCTATCCTCCTGAAGAGAAGGCAGGCGCAAAGGGTGGGCAGTGTCCAGCTTAACCATCCCGTGATCGGATACAAAAATAAAATTAACCGGAAGTTTTGTTTTGCTCACTTGATTCACCAACCTTTTCATGGTGGCATCCACAAGTTGAACGGCGGCGGCCGTCTCTATGGATTCTGGGCCAAAACTATGACCGGCATGATCGACTTGAGGCATATAAAAAGTAATGAGATGCGGACGTTTTTCTTCCGGTAACTCCAGCCAGTCCACTACCCTTTGGATTCTTTCCACAACCCCTTTTGTCTCCGAATAGGGATAGTAATAGGTCGGATAATAGCCTCCTATAGGAGCCTCGGAACCCGGCCAATAAAAACAGGCGCTTAACAGGCCTTGGCTTTCCGCTAAGCTCCATATAGGCATTCCGCCATACCAGCGAGGGTTTTGAACGGCTTTAGGGTCTCTTAGTGAATACATTTCCTGAGTTGAAGGGTCGTACATGGTGTTTCCGATAAGGCCATGATGAGGAGGAATCAAACCGGTAACCAAGGTGTAGTGATTGGGGAAAGTAACACTGGGAAAAGACGGGATCATCGCTTCAGCAGCCACCCCTTTGCGTCGCATTTTTTGTAAAAACGCCGGTTTGTATTGCTCGAAATAATCCGCCCTAAACCCATCAACAGAGATCAAAATAACATAAGGTTTGTCACGTTGAGACACCTTGTTTTCTCGATGAGGAATCTGAATTTGATCATCCGTTGTTTGCCCGTATGAAAAAGAGGAAGCCCATGGGCCTATCAAAAAAATGAACAACGTGAAATAAAACCTCATAAGTCTACCGTTAATACGTGTACAAATATAAAGGATGGGAGGAAATCCTCGCGCATTGAACCCTATGAACTTGTTCACCCTTTTATTTTTGTACAGTTTTGCTATGCAAATTGCCCTTAACCGCGTTTAAATTCATTCAGTACTATTGCCGTTGCCATGGCTACATTGAGGCTCTCGGTCAACTGTTGTTTCCCAAATTGCGGAATGGCTATTTTATGATCTACACAACGTTCTACACTAGCAGAAATGCCATGGCCT
>JAJYSO010000230.1 GCA_021793535.1 Bacteroidota bacterium
TCCGATCTGGTATCCTTTTCTTTTTGCCCCGGCTGACAAGCGGTAAAAAGCAAGGCCAATCCAAGTAACAAGAGGTTGATTTTTAGGTATTTCATAACAATAAATTCGATCGGTCGGTAAGCATAACCATAACCACAAGCAGGGATAAAAGCTGTGGCTATGGTTGATTAAAAATAGAAAAGAGGGAGGTGATTAGGCACTAAATCCCTCGAGGTGTTTGGCCAAGAGGTTTTTAATTGCCACTTGTGCTTTTTCCTGGTGATAGTTTTCTTGCTCGAATTGCTTAGCCAATTCGAACTGTGCGGTATACAATCCTTCGTCATCCAGAATGGTGATGAGTTCTTGTTCTTCAAAAATGGTTTGCCAGATCTCTCGAACATCTGCCCAAAACGCTTTTTGGCTGTTCCAAAAAGAATCAACTTTGGCGGCATCATATGCCTTGGGCTCTAAGGTCTCTAATCCCTTTTCCATACAAATCAGGGTTTCTGATTGGTCGGGATTCCGTCTGATCTTTTCATTGTCTTGTTCCAGTATCCAGCTTCCATCGTTGAAAATTTCAATGTGTGAATGCCGTCTTAGAATGTTATAATCGGTGCGGCCGGCAGTCGAAATTTCTCTTCGAGGAAGTGCTGCGTCAGCGGTACTTTCCCAAAAATGGCGGCCATCTACATGAACCCAAGTTCCATAACCTTCATAGCGTGGTGCATCGTCTACTTGGTAAACCTTTTGCGTCCAAGTACCTTTTACTTTTTCCGCACTGAGCACTTCCTTTTTCCATTGATGGTCCTTGACTAAGGTCCAGAGCTCTCGGTTTTCATAGTGCCAGTCTTGGCGCCAATGTTTAATGAGGTGATTGCCTACATAGAGGATGTGTTGGAGGACAATTTTATCTGCGGAGTCTTCAAGGAGCAAGACAACTTCTTTGGCAGAGGAGAAATGACGATCGTGATATTGATAATCTTTTATAGGGGAAAAGGTTTCCGCAAACTTGAAAGAGACACGGTAGTTTCCGGCCATGGATTTGATTAGATTCCGTTCCAATTCTTTGGTCGAGGTCTCGACAGCTGTAGGTTCTTCAATTACGGTTTTCATAAGTATAGGTTTGATTATTTAAGAGGATTATAGTTAAAGTTAATTATTATTTATTTTTCTAAATGCGCTGGGGGGCACGTGAAATTTATTTTTAAAAGCCGTGCTGAAATGCTGAGGGTTTTTATAACCGATGATTTCTGAGATTTGTTTGATCGATTTTTCGGTCTCCAATAGCAATTTTTGAGCTTTTTCCATTTTGACTTCATTCCAAAAGCCAAAAACAGTCATTCCAAATAAATTTTTAAATTCTTGTTTGAGTGTATATTCGTTGGTGCCCACTCCTTTTGATAAGGATTTTAACGAGTGGTACTCGCCGATATGCTCCAACATAAAGTCTCTGACGGCAAACATTTTTTGAGCGGTTTCAGTACTCAAAGAAGAGGGTGGGGAACAAAGGTTACACAGCTGTTCCATTTGCACAGAAAGCAATTCCATGATTTTTGCTTTGATGAATAGCGGCCTGATTTCTTCTTGTCGATCGCATTCACATATTTCATTGACAATGCGATGGATTCGATGACCTATAATTCCAGCCTCTCGCCTTAAAAAAGCACATTCCTTATTTTTTACCCCCTTGAAAAAGGGAATGAAAACACCTTTGTTTTGTCGTGTATATTCTTGGAAAGTAGCCACGGGAAGATGTAAGTAGAACAAATCATAGTGACAGCGCTCAGTTTGAATTTCCCCAGAGCAAGATGGGGTGTAAAATAAATTATGGGTGCCCGTATTGAGATAAAACTCAGGTTGATCATCTAATTTTATTCGCGAATGCCCATCAAAGAGAAGGTAGAGGTTAATGCATTCCTTTTGAAGGTCGAAACGCATTTTTTTTCGAGTGGTAAAATCTAGGTTCAATCTACACATAAAGATATCCTCTAAATGCATTTCCTGAACTTGCCCCGAACAAAAGGAAGACTGCACTACTTTCTGACGATTTTCAAAAACCTCGCCTTCATGAGCAACAGTACTCGCTTTGGTGGTTTTAAAGAGCTTATTTTGTATCTCACTGATTGTTATCATTTTATACTATAAATTCTTCCTTTCGCGTACGTTTTATTCCGCTTAACGTAAATTTCTGTTAAACAGTGGCTTATAACTGACGCAAATATATAATTTATTTTTATTCGGTCTAAATAAAAGACTATAAAATTGTGGGGAGCCTTTTATGAACAAGCTGAGAGGCCGACATAGGACAACAGGTTGTTAATCGAGCAATAAAACGGCTGATTTTCAATTTGTTTGATCCCTTTGCTCATGTGAGGCGTATGCTAAAAGGGATGTTTAGAGGCAGGGATCTAAAAAATAAAAGGTTTGCTTTTTTAAAAACAAACCTTTTTTAGGAGCGTGATGGTGTTTTTTTAACGGTGTTCAGGCGTGAATCCGTCTTCACTTAACCCTAACGGTTTATAGGCTGCATGCATTTCTTTTTCATAGTCCACTTTTTGCTTCCCTTTGCTAAACCGGTGGATGATTCCGTCAAAAATGGAATAGACAACCGGTACAAAAATAAGGGTGAGGAATAAAGAGGACAGTAAACCACCGATGACTACCCATGCCAACCCGTTGTTCATTTCTGCTGCATCCCCCGAGGCTAACGCAATGGGCAACATCCCGAATACCATGGCGATCGTTGTCATTAGAATGGGGCGTAGTCGAGCGTGATTGGCCTGCACTAAAGCGGTGAAGGTACTTTCCCCTGCTGCTTTACGTTGATTGGCAAAATCCACCAGGAGAATAGCATTTTTGGCTACTAACCCGATAAGCATGATCATCCCGAGAATGGTAAAGGTGTTTAAAGAGTTGTCGGTAAGGGCTAAAATCACCAATACTCCTATAATGGCCAATGGTACCGAAAACATCACCACAAAAGGATAGACAAAACTATCGTATAGAGCAACCATGATAAGGTACACCAATATGATGGCGGCAATTAACGCGATCCCCAAGGAACCAAAGCCTTCGGTTTGCATTTCCATATCTCCACTCCAGACGTAATTGACCCCTACAGGACGTTCAATTTGAGAGAACTTTTTTTCCCACTCATTGGCGACGGTTCCCGTTGGTACGCCAATAGTCTGCGCTTCGATGGTTACCGACGGGGTTTTGTCTCGCCTTTCGAGAAAACTTGGCCCTGAACTCTCTTCTATTTTGGCAAATTGTCCCAGTCTTATTTGTTGTCCTTTATTGTTTATAAATCTTAAGTCAGCTACGTTTTCTACACTGGATCGATCGGCAGATTTCAGTCGGATGTTGATGTCATACTCATAGTCTCCAGCACGAAATTTTCCGTCGGTATTCCCGCTAAATGCTGTCTGCATACTGAGTCCCACAGTCTGGATATCCAAACCTAAGGCCGCCATTTTATCGCGGTCTACACTCACATTGATCTCCGGGTTTCCAGCTTCGGAGGAAAGTTTGATTTCTGAAGCTCCTTTGACCGTTCGCAGGGAATCCATGGCTTGTGCTGCAAATTTATTGATGCTGTCCAAATCCGAGCCAGTGACAACTAGGGCCAAAGGAGCGCCTTCGGCGCCCATCAGGCCTACGGGGATGGTTCTGATTTTGGCACCCACGAGCTCTTTAGACAATTCATTTCTAATCTTGGCCGCATAGACATATGTATTTTCCTTCCGTTTGCTTTTATCGACTAAAAGCACATCGATTTCGGATTTGTAATCGGTGGCTTGAGACCCTCCAAAATCATCACTTTGTTCTCCTACAGTGGTAATCATTCGGATGATCTCTGGTTTTTGCGCCAAGAAGGCTTCTGCCTTTTGTGTCATAAAATTGGTCTTCTCCACGGAGGCGTCTTTGGGCAGTTCAATCTGCACGAGAAACTCACTTTTATCGATGTTTGGCATAAATTCTCCCCCGATAAATTTGGTCAATCCAAAGGAGAGTATAAAAACAACCGTCACAATAACCACAGTCATGATTTTTGTGGTTTTATTTTTTAAACAGGATTTTAAAAGATTGGATACCCAATGTGTAAACCGATCCAACATTCGTTCAAAAGCCAAAATAAAGCGACTGAAGATTGTTTTTCCACTCATTTTTTCCAATTTCCCAAACCGGGATGC
>JAJYSO010000231.1 GCA_021793535.1 Bacteroidota bacterium
AGGACGGTAGTACTTGGGTAGATTTAACGGCAGAGGGCTTGGATGAAAAACTATTACTCCGGGCAGACGGAACAGCGGTTTATATGACTCAAGATTTGGGAACTGCAGTACAAAGGGTCGAAGATTTTGATTTGGACGGAATGGTGTATACGGTTGGAAATGAGCAAGAGTACCATTTTAAGGTTTTGTTTTTGATTTTGCAAAAATTGGGGTATAAATGGGCCGAGAATCTATATCACCTTAGTTACGGGATGGTTGATTTACCCAGCGGGAAAATGAAAAGTAGAGAAGGGACGGTTGTCGATGCAGATGATTTGATGGAGAAGATGACCGAAACGGCAAAGGAGATCTCTTCTAAACTCGGAAAGCTGGAAGACTATACCGAAACCGAAAAGGAAGGCTTGTATGCAACAATTGGAATGGCTGCCTTAAAATATTTTATTTTGAAGGTGGACCCCAAAAAGGGGATGCTGTTTAATCCGAAAGAATCGGTAGATTTTCAAGGGAATACCGGACCCTTTATTCAGTATGCCTACGCGCGTATTCAATCTATTTTAAGGAGAGTTGATTTTGATGACACCCCTCCTGTTTTAAACTATGAGCTATCCGGTAGGGAACGAGAATTGATCAAGTTACTCGAAGTATTCCCTGGAATCATCCAACAGGCTGCCCATCAGCATAGTCCGGCTATAATTGCCAATTATACCCATGATTTGGTAAAAGAGTTTAATTCCTTTTATCAGAATGTCAGTATTCTTGGAGCTGAGGATAGGGATGCAAAAGTCTTTCGAGTACAACTTTCAAAGAAGGTATCACAAGTGATCAAGACGGCCTTTTCCCTATTGGGAATTGCGGTGCCTGAACGGATGTAAAGGTGAACTTCACGCTGGCATGCCCTGAAGAAATGGAGGCGTGCTTCTCCTATTAATTTGAATTTTATACACAACCGTCTTCCTGCCAAATTTTAAAAATAAAATTACTGGCATGGGAATTGACTTACAATATTTAACTGAGCATTAAAGACAAAAAACCAATGTAAAGTTGTTTTTAATTTGTTGATTATCAATTTATAAAAATATTCAATCTGACAGATTGACTGAAAAATAATTTATGGGAAGATTTAAGAATTTTAGTATTGACAGTTTGTCACCGGAAGAATTAGATGGCGATTCTGAATTCATACCTTTGATGACCCCCGAAGATGAAGAAGAAATTTTTGGAGAAGATGTCCCCGGCACGCTCCCTATATTGCCTTTGCGGAACATGGTTTTATTTCCCGGAGTAGTTATTCCGATAACTGCTGGAAGAGACCGTTCTATCGAATTGATTAAAGAGGCCAATCAAGCAGATAAAATTATCGGTATTGTGGCTCAAAAGGAGGCTAAAATAGAAACCCCGATTCCGTCTGATATATATAAGACAGGGGTGGTCGCAAGAATCTTGAAAGTTCTTAAAATGCCGGATGGAAATACCACTGTGATCATCCAAGGAAAAAGACCTTTTAAAATTGAAAGAATGATTGGGGTAGAACCGTATATGAGAGCTGCGGTTTCAGAAATAGATGAGGTGAAGCCCAGTTCTGAAAATGAAGAATTCCGGGCAATTATCGATTCTATTCGTGAGGCTTCTTTGCAAATAATAAAAAAGAGTCCGAATATTCCGACAGAAGCTTCTTTTGCTATTAAAAATATTGAGAGCGACACGTTCTTAATTAATTTTGTGTCTTCTAACATGAACCTTCCGGTTAAGGACAAGCAAAAGTTATTGGAAACCCACGATTTGATGGAGCGCTCTTTGATGACCTTGGAATATGTGAACTTGGAGTTACATAAGCTAGAGCTTCGTAATGACATTCAATCAAAGGTTCAAAGCGACATGAACCAACAGCAACGTGAATACTTCTTGCACCAACAAATGAAGACCATTCAGGAAGAGCTGGGAGGAGTTAGTAATGAAGGAGAAATTCAGGAAATGAAGGAGCGGGCAAAAGCCAAGAAGTGGAATGAAGATGTACAGCAACATTTCGATAAGGAATTGGCAAAAATGCAGCACATGAATCCACAAGTGGCCGAATTTTCCATTCAACGTAATTATTTGGATTTGTTTTTGGATCTGCCATGGAACGAATTCAGTACGGACAAGTTTGATTTAAAGCGTGCCCAAAAAATATTGGATCGCGACCATTATGGAATTGAAGAAGTTAAAAAACGGATCATTGAGTACTTAGCAGTATTGAAACTGAGAAACGATATGAAGTCCCCCATTTTGTGTTTGTATGGGCCTCCTGGGGTAGGCAAGACTTCATTGGGAAAATCTATTGCTGAAAGTCTAGGACGAGAATATGTTCGCATTTCCCTTGGAGGATTAAGGGACGAAGCGGAGATAAGAGGGCATCGTAAGACCTATATTGGATCTATGCCAGGACGCATCATTCAGAGCCTAAAAAAAGCGGGAACCAGTAATCCGGTTTTTGTGCTCGATGAAATCGATAAAATCGGGAGCGGGCACCAAGGCGATCCTGCCTCTGCATTATTGGAAGTCTTGGACCCTGAACAAAATGATGATTTTCACGATAACTTCCTAGAAGTTGGTTTCGATTTGTCTCGGGTGATGTTTGTGGCGACAGCAAATTCTTTAAAATCGTTACATCCTGCGCTTCGTGATCGTATGGAGATTATTTCTATGACGGGCTATACGGTAGAGGAAAAGATTGAAATTGCCAAACGCCACCTTTTACCAAAACAAATAAAAGAGCACGGTTTAGCACGTGCGGATTTAAAGTTGAGTAAGAAGATTATCGAAGGGATTATTGAAGGTTATACCCGAGAGTCCGGTGTGCGTACTTTAGAAAAACAAATCGCAAAAGTAGTAAGGCACGTGGCCAAATGTATCGTCATGGAAGAACCGTATCATGTCAACCTTAAAGCGGAGGACTTAAAGAAGATACTAGGGCCGGCCAGAGCTCGTGATAAATACGAAAGTAATGAAGTGGCAGGTGTAGTTACTGGACTGGCTTGGACTAGTGTTGGAGGGGATATTCTCTTTATAGAGTCTATTCTTTCTCCAGGAAACGGAAAGCTCAGTATTACGGGTAACTTAGGCAAGGTCATGAAAGAATCTGCGACCATCGCTTTAGAATATATCAAAGCCAATGCTGAACAGTATAACATCAACGCGGATATTTTTGAAAAATACAATGTCCATATACATGTTCCCGAGGGGGCTACCCCAAAGGATGGACCCAGTGCAGGGATTACGATGTTGACTTCTTTGGTATCCTTGTTTACCCAACGAAAGGTGAAAAGTAAATTGGCGATGACTGGGGAAATCACGCTGCGTGGAAAAGTATTGCCTGTAGGTGGAGTGAAGGAAAAGATTTTGGCTGCTAAGCGCGCTAAAATTAAAGAGATTATTCTATCTGAAGAGAACCGACAAGATATCGAAGAAATCAAGCCGGAATATTTAAAAGGATTGACTTTTCATTATGTTCAGAACATGGGAGAAGTCCTGGACAGCGCTTTGCTTAAGCAAAAGGTAAAAAATGCTAAAATACTATAGAAGAAACAATTGACAAGAAGAGCCTGTTGCTAGTTAGGATACAGGCTTTTTAATTTAAATACGATTTTGATCACCAGGTCGATAGATTTATTTTTTTGCATTTCTATCTGCTGTGACACGGCGATGCTCAAAGCATCAGCATTCGGCGAAAGCTGTTCGGTGAACCTGATGAAATAGCAGGAAACGCCTCCGCTTCTCGTCGATTTTTTCTTGTCCAATGAGCCGGAGCAAGGAGACTAAAGTTCACCTATGGTCTTCCATTAAAAAAGGCTCTTCATAAGAAGAGCCCTTTTCGTGGTAATCTATCTATCATGAAAAAAATTATCCTATCCTTCGCAACTTACGCAATTGACCAGGTTACTCACTACAAAATCTTTAGAAACGCTTTGACTGCGTTGGTAATAGAGGGTTTTAATACCCAGTTTCCAGGCTTCAATGAGCAATTTATTTACGTCTTTTACAGGTAGGTTTGAAGGAATGTTTAAGTTTAGGCTCTGGGATTGATCAATATATTTTTGACGTATAGAGGCCTGTTGGATAATCTCCAACTGGCTGATTTCTTTAAAAGTTTTAAATACCATTTTCTCTTCATCTGTGAGCTCCATCAAATGCTG
>JAJYSO010000232.1 GCA_021793535.1 Bacteroidota bacterium
ACGCTTTTGTTGTTTATACTGCAGACCCCCATATGAACGAATACCTTCCTGAACAATGGAAAGAACGGGCTTGGCTCTCAGGGTTTACGGGGTCCTATGGGTATATGGCCGTCACCCAAAAAGCAGCCGGCTTGTGGACAGATGGGCGTTATTTTGTGCAAGCTGCTCGGCAATTGGCGGGTTCAGGGATCCATATGTACAAAGAAGGTTTTGCAAAATCTTATATTGATTGGTTGATTTCTCATACCAAGGAAGGAAACAAAGTTGCCGTCAATGCTTTGGCCACTTCACATACCCATTGGATTGAATTAGAAGAGAAGTTAAAAAGACACCGACGGAAGCTGCTCGATTTTCCTTTGCTAGAAAATGTTTGGATCAATCGTCCGGGTAAGAAACAACATCCTGTTTTTGTACATCCTTTGGAGAGGGCGGGAGAATTAGCGGTGGATAAGATGAAAAGAATTCGAAAGGAAATGGCTCGGCGCGGGGCAACGGTGCATGTTCTTTCAAGTTTGGACGATGTGGCCTGGACACTCAATTTAAGAGGGAGCGATATCGCCTATAATCCTGTTTTTATAGGCTATGTGATAATGGAAAGAGAAAGGACTACACTTTTTATAGCCCCCGATCAATTGACACAGGAGGTGAGAAAAGCTTTACAGGACGCTGCGGTACAGGTAAGAGATTATACGAATTTCTATAAAAGCTTAAGGGAATTGAAAGGGGAATCAGTATGGGTATCTTCCCAGGCCAATCAAGCTTTGGTTAAGACTATAGCTGCAAATAATCGCTTGATTTTGCGGCCTCCTCCGGGGCATTTGATGAAGGCGATTAAGAATAAGGTCGAACTAAAGGGATTTGATACGGTCATGGAACGCGATGGAGTCGTGATGGTTCATTTTTTGCATTGGCTCCTCCACAGGGTTGGAAAAGAAGAAATGACAGAATTTAGCATTGGCCGTAAATTGCTGGAATTTCGAAGGAGGGCGAAAAATTTTAGAGGAGAAAGCTTTCCCGCCATTGTGGGATATAGAGGAAATGATGCGCTCCCTCATTATCGTGCCGATCGTCAAAGCAGTAATAAGGTGCTTCCATTAGGCAGTATTTTGATTGACTCTGGGGGCCAATATCTGGAAGGGACGACAGACCTTACCCGGACCGTTCCTTTAGGGGAGATCTCAGATGCTTTTAAAGAAGACTATACCTTGGTGATGAAAGCGTATTTAACCCTACAAGAAGCCAAGTTTCCTGAAGGTACGACTGGTTCTCAAATTGACGCCCTGGCGAGATTACCTTTGTGGAAAGAAGGTAAAGATTTTAATCACGGAACAGGTCATGGCGTTGGGAGTTTTTTAAATGTGCATGAAGGACCGCAAGCCATACGTAAGGGAAAAAACGCGACGGCCTTGCAGCCAGGAATGGTTTTGTCAAATGAGCCGGGGTATTACTTGGAAAACCAGTATGGCATACGACATGAGAATTTGATGAAAATCATCTTATATAAAAAAACGAAGTGGAATGCGTTTTATGGGTTTGAACCCCTTACCCTTTGTCCATTTTTCAAGGCGCCTTTGCTTGAGGAGCTGTTGACTTTGGATGAAAAAAAGACCCTTAATACATATCATCATAACGTAAAAGAGCGACTGTCGCCCCATTTAGACGGAGAAGTAAAAGCCTGGTTTTTAAAATTGGTGGAACCGCTGTAAAACGAAGATGTTTTTTGATATAACAGTCACTGCTATTGTCGCATAAAAAATTCAACCTTAAAGCCCTATAAATATGAGTGTATTGCCAGAGTCTTACGATAAATATGTACGTTTTTTTAAACTGATTCTCAAATACTATGACGATGATATTTTCAATCCTGAGTTAAGGTCAGAAAAATCAGGAGAACAGGATCCGGATTGGGATCATGATCCAGAAGAATTGGTGGAAGACTTGAAAAAAATGGGACCAACCTATGTCAAGTTTGGACAATTTTTATCCACTCGAGCAGATTTGCTTCCCAAACCTTTTCTGACAGCATTGGCCAGTTTGCAGGACGATGTGGAGGCAGTGGATTATGAAATAGTTGAAGAGATTTTTAAGGAACAGGTTGGCGTGCGTATTTCTAAGGCTTTTGCATCTTTTGAAAAAGAACCCATGGCCAGTGCTTCTATCGGACAAGTGCACAAAGCGGTGTTGCATTCTGGAAAGCAAGTGGCTGTCAAGATTCAGCGTCCGGGGATCGCCAAGCGTTTTAATGAGGATTTGGACGTGTTGATGACCCTAACTGAAAAGGTAGAACAAGTTTCTAAAGCATCCAAAAAATTTGCCCTTCACGATACGATTGAAGAGCTGCGATATATTCTCTTGCAAGAATTAGATTATCGCCAAGAGGCAGAAAACTTGTTGCGTTTAAAGAAGAATTTAGCGGAATTTCACTATTTACAAGTGCCCAGTGTGGTCCGAGATTACTCTGCTGAGAAAGTCTTAACGATGGAATTTATAGCAGGACATAAGGTTACGGATCTCTCTCCTTTTCAATTGGAAAGTGTGCCGAGAGAAAAATTGTTGGAGGATTTTTTAAAAGGCTATTTGAAACAGATTATTGTCGATGGTTTTGCACATGCTGATCCTCATCCAGGGAACATTGAAGTGACCAAGGAGGGCAAGTTGGCATTATTGGATTTGGGAATGGTAGCGCGTTTTGATGGAACCATGAGAGAAAACATCTTAAGGCTAATGGTTGCCTTGGGCCAAAATGATGGAGAAGAACTCACTCATGTGCTTTTGAAGATCAGTTCTTATGATGAGGATAAAGCCGATAAGGCAAGGTTTAAGAAGAACATATTGAGAAAATTGGAGGAAAATAGAGAAAAGAATGCGGGGGAGCTTCAAAATGGGCGCACCATCATGGAGATTAATAAAATCGCGGCAAGGCATGGAATTCGGATGCCTGTGGAGTTGGTCTCTTTAGGTAAAATACTGTTGAATATGGATCAGATTTTGTCCGTATTGGGCCCGGATTATCGACCTCAAAAGGCTATTCGAAGTTATACACAACATTTAATGCAACGCCATATGCTGGGGGAGTTAAAGACTACAAACCTCGTCCGAAACATACTGGAGAGCAAAGAACTTTTGGAGAATCTTCCATATCGGTTGAACAAGATCAGCGAAGATCTGGCAAATCAGGATTTTCAGATCAAAATGGACATCGAAGGAAAGCAGCGCTTTATTGTTGTATTTCAGAAAGTAGCAAATCGAATTTCAGTAGCGGTGGTGACGGCTGCTTTGATATTAGGCGGTGCATTGATTTTGCGCATTCCTACCCAATGGACCATTTTTGGATATTCTGGGTTTGCGATTATTATTTTTGTGATTGCTATTTTAATCGGGTTTCGATTGGTTTATCAAATTTTATTTACCGATGAAAACGATTAAAGGAGATGGAAGGAATAACCAACAGCCGTTTACCGAAGCCATTTTTTGTCAACCATGACTCCCTTTTTTTAGCCTCAGCGCTCATTGGGAAAACCTTAGTTCGTCAATTTGAGGACGGCCATAGGATTCGCTCCCGGATCACGGAAACAGAAGCTTATTTGGGGGTAGAGGACTTGGCCAGTCATGCTCGTAGAGGCAGAACCCCAAGAACCGAAGTAATGTATGCAGAAGGGGGACAAGTATATGTCTATTTGATTTATGGAATACATTGGCTTCTTAATATTGTAACCGGCGCTGAAGAATCTCCCCAAGCGGTGTTAATTCGAGGTTTAGAACATTGCTCTGGGCCGGGGCGCGTGGGGAAGTGGCTGAAAATGGATAGCTCTTTTTACGGTGAGCCCTTGGATACTTCGAATCGGATATGGGTGGAAGATTCCAGTATCTCTGGGGAGATTATTACTACTGCTCGCATAGGGGTGGACTTTGCTGGTCCTATATGGAAAAATAAGCCTTGGCGTTTTGTGCTGCGGCCAAAACAAAAGTCACGTTGAAATTTTTTCGCTAACCAGTCGTAAAAACAATTCGATCTTTATTTTGTTGAATCACCCGTATACAATACGCGGAAGAGAGTACCTGAATGATCATCTGTAATGTATAAGGAGCCGTCTGGGCCCTGACTGAGTCCGTTGGGTCTGTATTTTGCATCTGCTGGGGATAAGATC